>JBJOJF010000244.1:0-4129 GCA_046046735.1 Pseudomonadota bacterium | reverse complement strand
GAGGTAAGCCTCAATCCCAGTAGGGCAGAAACCCATTGATTCAAGACTGGGGAAGGGTGCCTGCAAAGCCTTGGGGATAGCTGCGAGCTGCCCTTTTTTAGGGGTGCAGTCGTACGCCGCTAAATCCTTTTCTTGCAAGGTTTTTAACCAATTATTTTTATAGGGTGTAAAGATGGAGAATACCGTATTGGAGTTGGTCAGAATTTCTTTTTTCTCAAAAATAACTTGATCTTTAAAAGTTTCAAAACCAATTCCATTTTTTTCAAGATGTGCTCCGACTGTTTCATCACGAGCGATTGCTAAAGGCTCATAGTCATGATTGGTATAGACGGTATCCACCCCAAGTTCGCGAGCAATTTTAGGAATGCAGTCAGTAGGTTGTCCCACTTGCACAATGAGGCCGCCGCCCTGTTGGCGTAAGGCTTGATCCATCTGCTCAAGGCCCTGCCAAATAAAATCAACCCGCCGATCATGGGTCAATTCACCTTCTTTGATGCCCGCTGATTTGAGGGGCTCGAGAATATCGGTGTCAAAAATAAAGGCGAGCCACACTTGCTCATGATTGCGCAGAGCGTGATGAAGAGCGGAATGGTCATAGAGACGAAGATCGCGACGGAGCCAAACAAGAGCTTTTTTCATAGCCCCTATATTAGGGCTTATTGGAATGGCTTGCTGAATTGACCCCCATTCTTTGCAGTCAATGTGCAGAGCTTGGTATGCTCCCTGAATATGGATACTTTATTTTTCATCTTTTCTAAAGTTGTGCAGTTTTGCATTGAGCCCTTGAATTGGGTTGTGGTATTTGTCACGCTTAGCTTGATTTTTCTGGGGCTGAGAAAGCCGCATCTGTGCAAACGATTTTTATTGTTTGCTCTAGTAGATTTACTGCTTGTTGGTTGGTTACCAAGCTCTGGCATTTTGTTGAGAACTTTAGAAAATGCCGCTCCAAAATGGAATGTCGAGCAAGTCTCTGCGGGAGAGATTGGCGGAATTCTAATTTTAGGTGGCGCTATCGAAGCTGGCGAGATTGCTATTGATCGGGGTGAGGTTTCTATCGGAGCCGCAGCTGAGCGTGTAACTAAGGGATTTGAGCTTATTCGAAAATATCCCAATTTACCTTTCATCTTTAGTGGTTTCTCCGGCAGCCTATCGCCAAAGGGGATCCCTGAGGCTGAGGCCTTTAAGCGTTTGGTAGCAGAGCAGGGCTTGCCTGAGGACTTGGCTCATTATGAGAATCAGTCCCGCAATACCTATGAGAACGTGCTGTACATGAAACCGCTCATCAGCGAGTTTGGTCAAAAGAATGCTGATGGTGCACCCAAACCCTGGCTATTAATTACCTCCGCTAGCCACATGTACCGATCACTCAAGATATTTCAAAAGCAGGGGATAGACGTGATTCCCCTGCCAGTGGACTATCAAACTGGTAATCGACTCCATTGGGGCTCTTTTGACCTCATTCGAGGCGCGCAGCAATGGAGTAACTTTCTGCATGAGGCAGTTGGCTTGATGGCTTACTGGATTACCGGAAAGATCTAGTAATTCGGTAAAATAAACCCACATGAGTACGGCTAAAAAAGCCCCTGTGGGTCAACCTCCAATACCCGCCCAAGCCTCCAACATCGAGTCTTCAATCTCCCATTCCGCAGATCATCTAGCCAATCAGTTCTTGGTTGCGATGCCTGGCATGGTTGATCCCAATTTTGCTGGGTCAGTTGTTTACCTTTTTGAGCATACCGAGCGGGGTGCAATGGGCTTGGTGGTGAACCGACCTACAGAGGTTGATTTGGGCACATTGTTTGACAAAATTGAACTGAAGTTAGAAATCGCGCCTTTATTGGCTCAACCGGTGTACTTTGGCGGGCCAGTACAAATCGAGCGTGGCTTTGTCTTGCATGAGCCAATCAACGATAAGGCGTATAGCTCTTCATTAGCGGTGCCAGGCGGGTTGACGATGACGACCTCTAAGGATGTCTTGGAGGCAGTGGCCGCAGGCAATGGACCTCACAAGTTCTTGATGACCCTCGGGTATGCGGGCTGGAGCGCTGGCCAGCTTGAAGATGAGATTGCGCTGAATGGTTGGATAAATGTTCCCTTATCCCGAGATCAAATGAGTGACATTATTTTTGATACGCCATCTAGTCAGAGATATGAGCGAACAATGAGCCATTTAGGATTTGATCCTTCTCATTTATCTGGAGAGGCTGGACATGCTTAAGGGATTTGCATGGCTGATGTAATGGTGATGGCATTCGACTATGGCACGCGAAGAATTGGCGTTGCTGTTGGAAATTCCATGACTAAACTGGGGCAGCCTGTCAAAACTATCTCAGAGCCTAATACTGAGGTTCGTTTTAAAGCAATTGAGGCTTTGATCTTGGAATGGCAGCCTCAGCGCCTAGTAGTTGGCTTGCCTTGCCATCCAGATGGCGCAGAGCATGAGATGAGTCAGAAGGCACGTCGTTTTGGTAATCAGCTCCATGGGCGATTTCAGTTGCCGGTTGATTGGGTTGATGAGCGCTATACCTCGGCAGTTTTGGAGGGTGATCCTGACATGCGAGACAATTTGGATGCACAGTCCGCAGCGTTGATTGTGGAGCAGTATTTTCTTGAGAAGAACGGGATTAGTTGAGATGAATGCAGAGCAGTCCTATTTAAAGTTGCTAGATGTTATTAGAAAGCGCAAGGACGCTAACGAGGTCTTTGAGTTAGCAGGCTTGGCAATGGGTGGTGCTTGGATCGCAGAGCGCTTGGCAAAAGATCTCCATTTGCCACGTTACGGCGTGATTAATGTCGCCTTTCACCGTGATGACTATGCGGAAAAGGGAATGACTGCCCTCCGAACTGCAAGCACAATGCCCACTAATCTTCCCTTTGAAGTAAATGGTGCAAAGATGATTTTGATTGATGACGTCTTACTTACCGGTCGTACAGTACGCGCCGCTCTCAATGAATTATTTGATTTTGGTAGACCGGCATCAGTAGAGTTAATGGTGTTAGCAGATCGTGAGAATCGTGAGTTGCCGATATCTGCGAATTTTGTCGGAGAGCAAGTAGCAATTCCGGAACATCAAATTTTGGTTTTGGAAAAAGACGATGCTGGCAAGTTTAGCTTCCAGCTAGAGGAGCGTGCGGAATGAATGATGTAAATAAGGCAATCATTGCTCCGATCAATCAATTTAATTCTGCTGGAGAGTTGACTCACCTGTTGACTCTCGAAGGTTTGCCGAAAGAGCAAATCCTGCATATTTTGGATACTGCCAAGCAGTTTGTGAGCGTGACTGACCCTGCTAGAGAGGTCAAAAAGGTCCCATTGTTACGTGGCAAAAGTGTCTTCAATCTCTTCTTTGAAAATTCGACTCGTACCCGTACGACGTTTGAGATTGCCGCAAAACGTTTGTCTGCAGATGTGATTAATTTAGACATCTCTACTTCTTCAACAGCCAAGGGTGAAAGTCTCTTGGATACGATTGATAATTTGGTGGCGATGCAGGCTGATATTTTTGTCGTGCGACATGGCGTTTCAAGAGCGCCGATTGAGATTGCGAATCATGTTCCGCCTCACGTGCACGTTGTCAACGCCGGTGATGGTAGTCATCAGCATCCCACTCAAGGCTTGTTGGATATGTATACGATGCGCCACTTCAAAAAAGACTTCAGTGGTCTGAAGGTGGCGATTGTTGGTGATATCGTCCACAGTCGCGTAGCTAAATCGAATATTTCTGCTTTGAGAACTTTGGGTTGTACCGATATTCGGGCTATTGGCCCTGAAAGCCTATTGCCAAGTGATTTGGGTATGTTGGGAGTTAAGGTCTTTCACAGCATGGAAGAAGGGCTCAAAGGAGTTGATGTAGTCATGACCTTGCGTATTCAAAAAGAGCGCATGGAAGCAGGCCAGGTTCCCGAGGGCGATGCCTTTTTCAAGCAATATGGCTTAACTCCTGCACGCCTTGCATTGGCGAAGTCAGATGCTATCGTGATGCATCCCGGTCCAATGAACCGTGGTGTTGAGATTGATTCAGTAGTTGCCGATGGCCCACAGTCAGTCATCCTGAATCAAGTGACATTCGGTATTGCTGTGCGCATGGCAGTCATGTCTATTGTTGCCGGCAATTGATTACGACATTGG
>JBJOJF010000243.1:0-9483 GCA_046046735.1 Pseudomonadota bacterium | reverse complement strand
ATTGCGATCACCTCCTCATACGCGACCAAGAAACACTTAAAGTGGTTGGTACGTATCGAGTTCTGCCACCACACAAGGCGCTGGAAATTGGCCGCCTGTACTCTGACTCTGAATTTGACCTCTCCCGCCTGAACCACTTGCGTCCTAAGATGGTTGAGCTAGGAAGATCTTGTGTCCATGCAGATTACCGCTCTGGAGCGGTCATTATGGCTTTGTGGAGTGGTTTGGCACAATACATGCAAAAGCATGACTATGAAATTATGTTGGGTTGCGCAAGCATTCCAATGGCTGATGGCGGTCATTTTGCAGCCAGTCTTTATAACTCTCTGAGTAACGAGCAAATGGCGCCAGTAGAAAACCACGCCTACCCCCGTTTGCCGCTACCACTTGACCGCCTTAACGGTGGATTAGAAGTCGAGCCGCCGCCATTGATTAAAGGCTATCTGAAACTGGGAGCAAAGATTTGCAGCGCACCTGCTTGGGATCCAGATTTCAACACGGCAGATGTTTTAACCATGCTGCGCTTGTCTGAAATTAATCCTCGTTATGCAAAGCACTTTTTAGGCTTATAGCCTTATTTCAAACTAATGACGTAATGGCGGCCAATACGATCCCACTCGGCCGCCTCTTTTTGCAAACTAAACTCTGTTAAAGGATGCTCTTTAGCCCATTCTTTTGAAAGGCTAACAGTGTAAGAGCCATCATGCTCTGCTACTTTTACTTTAGGTAAATTTACATCGCTTCTGCCACGGCACAGTACTTGCGCAAGTCGTAAACAAAACAACATGCGCCAATCAGAGAAATTATTATTATTAGCTAGTTTTCCTAGCTTTCCAGCATGACCAATCAGCAATGCCGCTAATCTTGCTTGATCATTTTTTGAAAAGCCAGGCATATCCGCATTGCCTGCAATATAGGCTGAATGTTTGTGATAGCCATTGTGAGAAATTGATAAACCAATTTCATGTAGGTTTGCAGCCCACTGAAGTAATGCAATATTATCCGCTCGATTTTCAGAATCAGGCTTAGGCAGTTGCGCCAAAAATTCAGCCGCTAAATTACCCACACGCTTGGCTTGCTCTCTATCCACAACATAACGCTGCATAAATTGCTCAACCGTTACAAAACGCATATCGTCATGCTGTGAGCGCCCTAATAAATCATAAAGAACACCAATCCGCAAGGCGGCATCCGTGACTTCCATACTTTCAATGCCAAGCTCATCAAAGACGGCAATCATAATTGCAAGGCCGCCAGGCCAAACACCCCGTCGATCATCCTTTAGGCCCACCAGTTCGACCTGATTCACATGCTCATACTTCAAAAGATGCTTCTTTAAGGCTCTTAATCCATCGCGCGTAATAAGTCCACTGCTGCTGTTGACCTTACCCATGGTTAAACCATCAGCCGAACCATTGAGGTGATTATCTGCAATCAGCTCTGCCAAAGCGCGAGCTGTGCCAGATGAGCCAATAACTTGCTTCCAGCCGGATTTAAGATAAGCGCCTGAGATCACTTGAATCTCGCGCCTTGCAGCGAGCTCAGCTTCTTTAAAGGCATGCGAATCAAGGTTTCCTTTAGGGAAAAAGCGCAGGCTGTGTGAAACGCAACCAATGTAGAGGCTTTCCATCAACTTTGGTTCATACCCCCTACCAATGATGAATTCTGTAGAACCCCCACCAATATCGACCACCAAACGATTACCTTGAACAGCAGGCACCTCATGAGCAGCGCCAATGTAGATTAAGCGAGCTTCTTCAACACCAGCAATAATTTCAATAGGAAATCCGAGAGCTTCCTCGGCATCGCGCACAAAACTAGCCGCATTTTTAGCTACACGTAAGGTATTGGTAGCGACTGCACGCACCATGGATGGATCAAAACCGCGAATGCGCTCGCCAAAACGTCTAATTGCAGTAATACCGCGTTGATAAGCGTCATTACCCAACAACTTGTTATCAGTTAAGCCTGCGGCTAAGCGAACGGATTCCCGTAAGGTGTCGATAGGCCGCAGTTGAGTTCCCGAAGGAGTATGAACTACCTGAGCCACCAACATTCGAAAGCTATTTGACCCAAGGTCAACGGCAGCAACTAAGTTGCTTGAATTTTCTAAAGATACGTCTTTGGCAGTCAAAATGTTTCCAGGGGCTACGAGTCCGAATAATCCGTAGTCTACAGTGTTAGAGCTAGGCTGCTAAATTTTGCTCTGAACTAGAGCAATCTGCGTCCCCGAAGCTGCAAAATATGCAGCAATCACCTGACTTTGGCTTCAATATTGTGCTGCAAGATCTACAGCGATATAGATGTTGAGAACTGCCCTCAGGAATTACTAAGGTTTCCACCGCGTGGCAGGCAGGACACGTTATTTTTGAATGAGATTCTTTTATGAATGAGCGCACGACCCCATAATCTACGAAATAAATGACAAATTGATGTCAGCCTGTGACATGGGAATGTCATATTCGATTGTTAGGATGGTCCCTGTCTATAACTCGGGTCTAAAAAATGAGCAAATACCACTATGAAGACGCGATCTTACAACTTCAGCAGTCTGGAGTTATTGGCTTAGCGGATTTCAAGAAATTACCGTATGAAGATCTTGTAGAGCTCCTTGAAGAGATCAAGGTTTGGTGTCTATATGCAAACGGAAAGCTAGAAAAGTTGCCTAAAGAATCAAAAAAGAAGAAGAAAAAGAAAAAGGATTAATACCCCAGCGGCGCCTTAACAGGCTACCCGCTCTTTAGGAAAGCGCAGCGTAAAGGTACTACCCTTGCCTGGGGTACTTTCAATAATCAACTGGGCTTGATGACGGTTAGCAATATGTTTGACAATAGCCAAACCTAAGCCAGTTCCACCAGTATCACGTGAACGGCTACGATCCACACGATAGAATCTCTCTGTTAATCGCGATAGATGCTCAGATGCAATACCAGGGCCTGTATCCGTTACAGAAAATTCACCCTGCCCTTGATCGTTCACCGACCACCGAGCAGTTACTGCACCAACATCGGGGGTGTAACGGATTGCATTAGAAACGAAATTACTGAAAGCAGAGAGAATTTCCCTATCCTCGCCCATCAAGTCACAAGAAGAGGTGGATTCAAAGTTAAAAGCATGACGACCTTGTGACAGTGCCTCGGCATCATTCTTCAGCAAAGCCATCAAAGTTGGGATATTGATTGGCTGCATGGGCGCAGGTAAAGTATTGGCCTCAAGATTTGCAAGTGTCAACAAATCCTCAACCAGGCTTTTCATTCTTTGAGCCTGGGACATCATCATTTCAAAATACTGATCTTGCTGGGCCTTATCAAGGTCAAGGGTATGAATGGTCTCTAAGAAACCCATGAGTACCGTAATAGGCGTCCTCATCTCATGAGAGACATTAGCAACGAAATCGCGACGCATGGCGTCTGCCTTTTGCAGATCGGTCACATCTTGCACCAATAGAAGATGTCTATTTTGACCAAAAGGGAAAGCTTGCAGCATTAAGCTAAGGTTGCCATCGACACCCATACGCTCTAGCAATAATGGGTCTTCAAACTGGCGCTTAGCAAGATATTGAATAAATTCAGGGCGACGAATTAGAAAATTGATTCGTTGCAAGACATCTCGTTTGAAGTTCAAACCAAAAAAACGCTCTGCAATGGCGTTACACCATTCAATCTGGTCCTGATCATCAAGCATCAAGATGCCGTTTGGTGATGCCTGGAAAGCTTCAATAAAGCGATCATGCTGCTTTTCAACCGTTCGGATTTGCTGCTTTAAGTTGCGCACTAATCGCTGTAAGCGAAAGAAAACGTCCTCCCAAAATCCACTTGGAAGAGGCATATTTTCAACAGAATCCTGAATTACATATTTACGAAGACGGGCCAAATTAATGTATGAATACACCAAGGGAATGGCCAAAACTACCAAGCCGGAAGCAATAGCGAAGTCTGGCCCCCAATTGGCTAATGCAATATAAGCAGCCAATAGAGCAATAGCAATGAGGAGAGAAAACCTAGTTAAAACGGATAGCATGGTGCAATCTTAGAGCATCCAGAATCTTGCCCGGAAAATCTTGAAATTTGCCTAGTAAATAGGCAATTAAACTTCGGTAGGTACCTTGGTAATACGGTATCCACTACCCCTAACGGTCTCAATAAAACGATCGCAATCCATGGGTGCTAAAGCCGCACGAAGCCGCTTGATATGAACATCAACCGTTCTTTCTTCGATGTAGACATCACTACCCCAAACCTGGTCAAGCAAACTGGTACGGGAGTGTACGCGCTCAGGATGGGTCATAAAGAATTGCAGCAAACGATATTCAGTTGGCCCAAGTAATATTGGTTTTGGCTCGATATTGGGCCAAACTGCAAGCACCCTATGAGATGCGGGATCAAGTCTTAATGGGCCCACGGATAATGGGCCGCTGTCTTCAATTGGCATCTGCCTTCTTAAAAGCGCCTTTACCCTAGCAAGCAACTCCTTGGGAGAAAATGGCTTAGTAACATAATCATCCGCACCAGAATCCAATCCCAATACCTTATCCGCCTCTTCGCTTTTAGCAGTGAGCATCAAGATGGGTAAACCTCTAGTGCGCTCATTAGCTCTTAACTCACGAGCAAATTGCACGCCGGACTTACCAGGTAACATCCAGTCCAAAATAAGCAGACTGGGCAACTCATCACGCATCATGTTTAAAGCTAATTCAGTTTGCATTGCCTTTTCAACTTGATAACCCGCATGAGTTAAGTTAATTGATATCAACTCGGCAATAGATGGTTCATCCTCAACCACCAAAATACGCTGAACCAAACTCATCATTAAGCCTTATTGGCCTCACGTACAAGCTCTTCGTGAGGTAGGTGGCGCACATCAGATCCTTTTGCAATATAGATTACAAACTCAGCAATATTTTTGGCGTGATCACCAATGCGCTCGATTGCTTTTGCAATAGTTAGCATATCTAGACCTGTGGTGATGGTATGCGGATCTTCCATCATGTAAGAAATCAATTTCCGAACAAATGCCCTAAATTCCTCATCAATCTGACGATCTTCTTGAACCACTTCTGCAGCGGCTACAGTATCTAAGCGCGCAAAAGCATCCAGACTACGTCGTAATAGTGAAATGGCCATCTGACCTGATAAGCGAATTTCTGCAACATTGATATTGTGGGTTGCGCCAGATTCGATTAATCGCTTGGTTCTTTTTGCAACACGCTCAGCCTCATCGCCCGCTCTCTCCAAATTCGTAATTGCCTTAGAAACAGCCATTACCAAGCGTAGATCACGTGCGGTAGGTTGACGACGTGCAATCAACTCGGTACATGCCATATCAATTTGGATTTCCAAATCGTTAACAAGCTTTTCATTTTGAATGACGACGTTGCATGTCTCAATATCCATTTGCGTAAATGCGCGCATAGCAGTGGAAATTTGAGACTCAACTAAGCCGCCCATTTCCAATAAACGACTGGAAAGTGAATTTAAATCTGCATCAAATTGTGATGATAGGTGTTTATCAGGCATTTATTTCTCCAATTAACCGAAGCGGCCGGTAATATAGTCTTCTGTCTCTTTACGCTTAGGCTTGATAAAGATCTCATCGGTCTTGCCGTACTCGATCAAGCTTCCAAGATACATATAAGCAGTGTAGTCAGATACGCGAGCAGCCTGCTGCATATTGTGCGTCACTATGGCAATGGTGTAATCATGTTTAAGCTCGTTAATCAGCTCTTCAATTTTTCCGGTAGAGATGGGGTCTAAAGCAGAAGTTGGCTCATCCAATAAGATGACTGATGGCTTTACCGCAACACCGCGAGCAATACATAGACGCTGTTGCTGGCCGCCGGAAAGCGATAGACCACTTTGGTTTAATTTATCCTTGGCTTCATTCCAAAGTGCAGCTTTATTAAGAGCCCACTCCACACGCTCATCCATTTCAGAACGAGATAACTTTTCATATAAACGCACTCCAAAAGCAATGTTCTCGTAAATCGACATTGGAAAAGGTGTAGGTTTTTGGAAAACCATACCAATTCGTGAGCGCAATAAATTTAGATCCTGTCCCGGCTCTAAAATATTTTGGCCATAGAAATTAATCTCACCCTCAGCACGCTGACCAGGATAAAGATCATACATACGGTTTAAGGTTCGGAGCAAGGTAGATTTACCGCACCCGGATGGTCCGATAAAAGCGGTTACCTTACCTTCTTCAATATTCAAATTGATATTCTTAAGGCCCTGAAAGGCACCATAGAAAAAATTGAGATTCCGCACCTCAAGAGCATTCACTGCCTCTTGTGGCGTTTGTTGGTTGCTATTTAAATCCACTCTACCCCCTTGACTATCAATCTGATTTAAGTCAAACATTGTTTTTATATTACTCATCATCCCTGGACCTTCTTGCGAAATACAACTCGGGCCAGAATATTCAAACCAAGCACAGCAAATGTAATCAACAGGGCGCCACCCCATGCAAGCTCAACCCAATTGTCGTAAGGGCTCATAGCAAACTGAAAGATAACCACTGGCAAGTTAGCCATCGGTGCATTCATGTTCGTTGAGAAAAATTGATTATTCAGCGCCGTAAAGAGTAAAGGCGCTGTCTCACCACTAACGCGCGCTAGAGCCAACAAAATTCCGGTCATCACTCCACTTTGAGCAGCCCTTAAGGTAATCATAAATGCTACCTTCCACTTGGGTGTGCCTAAGGCATAAGCGGCTTCACGCAAACTTCCTGGGACTAAGCGCAGCATATTTTCTGTAGTTCGAACAACCACCGGAATAGCAATCAAAGCCAATGCAATAGTGCCAGCCCAGCCAGAGAAATGCCTTACCTGTGCGACCACAAATGCATAGACAAAAAGACCAATCACAATTGATGGTGCTGAAAGCATGATGTCTGTGACAAAACGGGTAATGGCGGCAATGCGACTACGATCGCCATACTCAGAAAGATACAAGCCAGCTAACACCCCAATAGGAGTGCTAATTAAGGTACAGCAACCAACTAACATTAAACTCCCGACAATGGCATTAGCAAGGCCGCCGCCATCCGAGCCTGGCGCAGGCGTACTTTGAGTAAATAAGGTGATATCAAGAGCAGAAAAACCCTTGAATACCAAAACACTCAATATCCATAGCAAAAAGATCATACCCAAGGCCATAGCGCCCATAGAGAGGGTTAAACCAATCTTATTGGCGCGCTTACGCCTTGCAAAAATATCAAGATTAATATTGGAGACGTTGTTCATGTTTTTAATCCTTGCTTCTTCTCCATATTGCTCAACATCCACTTCGCAAAAGCCAACACCACAAAAGTAATGATGAATAGCGCGAGCCCTAATGCAAACAATGAGGATAAGTGATTACCAGCCTCAGCCTCACCAAATTCGTTGGCGAGAGTGGAGGCAATTGATGTACCTGGAGCAAACAAGGATGGTGAAAGACGGTGTGCATTACCAATCACAAAGGTAACGGCCATTGTTTCACCAAGCGCCCTGCCCAAGCCTAGCATCACACCACCAATTACACCGGCCTTGGTGTAGGGAAGCACAACATTCTTCACTACCTCCCAAGTAGTGCAGCCAATTCCATAAGCCGACTCTTTAAGCACTGGCGGAACAATCTCAAAGACATCGCGCATGACTGAAGCAATGAAAGGAAGAATCATCATCGCCAAAATAAGGCCTGCACAGAGAATACCGATACCGTTGAATGCTCCGGAAAACAAAATTCCAAAACCTGGAATTTGACCGAGTGTTGCAGCTAAGGCTGGCTGAATGTAATCAGCAAACAAAGGGGCGAAAATAAAGAGGCCAAACATGCCGTAGATGATGGAAGGAACTGCAGCAAGCAATTCGACTGCGGTGCCTAAAGGCCTGCGTAATGGGCCTGGACATAGTTCAGTTAAAAATACGGCAATACCAAAGCTCAAAGGTACCGCAATGAGCAAAGCTATTAAAGAGGTGATCAAGGTGCCGTAGATTGCAATCAATCCACCAAATTCACCGTTAACGATATCCCACTCTTGAGTAAAGAAGAATCCAGGGCCAAATGTGCTCAGTGCTGGCCATGCATTACTGACCAATGAAATCATAATTCCGAGCAAAGCGATCAACACAGATAATGCAAAAAACTGCGTGATTCCATGAAACAGAAAATCCTGAATGCGCTGCACTTTTGCTATACGAAGCGCTTGAGGCGTCGGTGCTGAGTGAGACTGGGTTGTTTCCATCATAAATTGCACTTATTTAAATATTGAAACAGCCCCACCTGAGGCGGAGCTGTTTTTCAATGACGATTGAAGCTAATCAATTATCAAACTTTACTTCGTGGCTACTTTCGAGAATACATTCTTGCGAATGAAATCTGTTGTTACATCAGGCATTGGAACGTAATCTAACTCTTCTGCCATTTTTTTACCATCTTTAAAGGCAAAGTCAAAGAACTTGATTACTTCAGCAGCATTCGCTTTGTTCTCAGGATTCTTGTATACCAAGATAAATGATGCACCAGTAATTGGCCATGATTTAGCACCAGCTGCATTGGTGATGAATGTACCCATACCTGGAATTTTTGACCAATCAGTTCCGGCCGCTGCAGCTGCAAAAGTAATGTCATCAGGCTGAACAAACTGACCGTCTTTATTTTTCAAAGAAACGCTAGTCATTTTGTTTTTCTTAGCATAGGCATATTCAACGTAACCGATTGCGCCTTTAACGCGAGTTACGTTTGCTGCGACACCTTCATTACCTTTGCCGCCAACAGAAGAGGCAGCGGGCCATTTAACAGCAGCACCCTCACCTACAGCATCTTTCCAGTTCTGGCTAACTTTAGCCAAGTAGTTCGTGAAAATTGCAGTAGTGCCAGAACCATCTGCGCGATGAACAACAGTAATTGGCAGATCAGGCATCTTCATACCAGGGTTGTTCAACACAATACGCTTGTCATTCCAGTTAACAATCACGCCCTGGAAAATATCTGACAAAGTATCTGGGGATAATTTCAACTCATACGGCTTAACACCCTCAACGTTAATTACAGGCACAACACCACCAATAATTGCTGGGAACTGTACTAAGCCGTCTTTTTCTAGATCTTCAAATTTAACTGGATTATCAGTTGCACCAAAATCAACAGTCTTTGCTTTGATTTGCTTGATACCGCCTGAAGAACCAATAGATTGGTAATTCATGTTTGAGCCAGTTTTAGCTTTGTAAGCTTCGGCCCATTTGGCATAAATTGGGTATGGGAAAGTTGCGCCCGCACCAGTCATATCAGCTGCAAAAGCAACTGGAGCAATTGAAATCGCGCTAATTACTAACGCTTTTTTCAAGAAAGATTTCATGTGGATCGATCCTCAGATAAATACCGCAACATTGCGATAACAGAACGATACGACTTGAGTATGACGCTTTTATGACAGCAAAATCGACTACTTAAATACCAATAAATTCAATAACTTAAGTCGTTGGCACTAGATCAGCAATAC
>JBJOJF010000242.1:0-4384 GCA_046046735.1 Pseudomonadota bacterium | reverse complement strand
AGCCAAAGATGGCGAGAAACAATTCAAACGGGTCATGCGGCGACACATCATGCCCAAGCATGGCGGCGGCACTATAAATAAAGATGGCAACCACACTCAACAGCAGTACCTCAAGGAAGGCACGGACAAACATGGTGTCAATCGGCTGCACTTGGCGATACGAAAACAGCGATTTATTGGCGTTGATGGCATTGGCCGTTTGGCCGCTTGCACGCTCGAAGGTGAAGTAAGCCAACAAGCCCACTACGATCCAAAGCCCCGTATCAAAACCGCTCACAGAGTGAACGCGAATGACCGTAAAAATAATGACCAAATACGCAATGTGAAAAATAGGCTCTAACAACAACCAAGCCCATGCGCCGCGGCTAGAAAACAGTCGCGCCAATGCTTCGCGCAAAAACAATGCGCTCCACACAGACCACATGACTTGCCAAGGAGAACGGGTAGACAAGCTGTTACCGCCAATCAATCGGGATGTTGCGCGTGGCATAGCCACATACAGGGACTTGTGTCAGGTTTTTGAGCTGCAACACAAAGTCTTCTGAAAGCTCTGTCTTAGCGGGTATGGACTTGATCCAAAACTCGTCCAGCTCCCCCTCAAACACCAAGCCTGGCCGTTGATAAATGGCAGCCCCCATGACCTTAAGGGGGACTTGCGATTTCAAAGCGCGCACACCCACCGTACTGTTGATGGTGATCACGCCAGCCGAATGCTTGACCAACACAGGTGTGTCGCCCTCGACCAAATACACGATGCGCGAATCAACCCCATATGACTTGGCAATCTGACGGATGAATGATCTGTAGCCACCCATGCCACGACCATGGGGATGTTCACGAAAAACAAGCATCGTCGGCTTGGGCGCATGAATGGAAAATGAACGAATGAGTTTGGACAAGAACTCCTCAACTGAGCTGTAGCTAGAGAACAACCTCAACTGGGCATCACCTTCAAACTGCAGTGGTACGAAGTAAAAATAAGCCCTGCTATCAAGCAACTGTTTCTGCTTGCGCATGTCAAGCTTGAGATGGCTCCATTTTCTGAACCACGAATACATCCAATAGCCAAAGTAGTGCAGCGGTGAGCGGTGTCTGTGATGCTCGTAGCTAGGAAATTGCCAATGCCCTAACAACATGTGCGCGTAATGCTTGGCGGCAAAATAGGTTGAGTTTAAAAATGGATGCTTGTCTGTCGCACTGGTGATGTGTTCTGGCACACCATCCCAGCTAAAGCGATCGAGCGTGGAGGAATTGCCATTCACGCCGTCTAACTCCATCGTCACAAAGCCGGGCCTGAAATAACCCTCTTCCAAAACGATGACTTGAATACCGAGTTGGTTTGCGGCCTGAAGCGCTTGCTGGTGGTACGCGCGCGACTGGCCAAACAGAACCACGACGTCAACCTTAAGTTGAACGCATTGCGTGGCAAAAAAGGTGCTCCATTCATCGAGCTGGCCTGCAAATTTGATGGGCTTGATGGCTTGACAGTCATGCAGGTCTCCGCCAGAAAAAACGATGCGATGTACTTGCTTATTTTTTGCAATTAACCACTGTGTCAGTCGGTCAAAAAATGGCCCAACAGGCCCTTGCAACAAAAGCACAGTTTGCGAAGCCTTCAACACAGCCAGTGCTGGGTTCTCGCTCACCTTTTGCTTTGAAATCAAATCTCTCTTCACCAGTTGTTCTACTTTTTAGCGCCTGCGACTCTTAACTAAGTCTGAGTTTTTGATTGAGTTCAAAAGCCCAACAAAGGAGTCAATCTGTTCCGGCGTGATCTGCTCAATAGAGCTAATGTCTAAGTACTGCAGTCGGGATGCCTCTACTTTGTTTTTCTCGTGCTGCAGCTCATCGACAAATACCTTTGTCATATCTAAGCCGAGCCACCTGATGAGATGCAACAGGTGATCTAAATCTGGAAATGAATCCCCCTTAAACCACTTCCGTACAGTCTCCCGGCTGACCTTGAGAGCGTATTTGGATGACAGATACAGGTCGCGTGCGAACTGTTCATTCGACGGAACCGTTTGGTAATAGCTACCGCAGCACCGCCTTAACTCTTCCGAGAAGCGATGTTTGACGAGCTCAGGTGTACTTGTCATATCTGTATGTATTTTTGTTTTTAAATTGGCAACTATTAGTTGCTTTGGTTACGTTTTTGCAACTTTGAATTGCCAAAATCTGTAAAAATGAGAAAAATAAAAATTAAAGATGAAATCAGACAAAGCTTAAGTCCAGATAATCTAAAAATTCCATTTAAAAACAACAAGTTATAAACTCTCAGCACGCATGTGTCGGATCTGAAGAACCTACTTTTCTCGTTGAAATAACTGCGTACGGAGTAACTTTCTTTTGTCAATTTCATAAAGTAAATATAACTTCAGTTCTATAGATTAGCAACTATAGTTATTTTTTTGATTTGCTTTTGACGTAAATTAGTTGCTATCAAAAGCACCTATGACCCAAGATCTAAACTCGTTTGCAAAACGGCTACAAAGTCAACTTCTACTAAGGGGGAAGCCTATTAGCCCAACCCTGCTTGCACGAGAGTTCAACTTACGCTGGAGAGGGTCGCCAGTTAGTACAAATGCAGCAAGAAAATGGTTGTACGGCCCCACTCTGCCAAAAATGGAGAAGATTCAAGTCCTTGCAAAAATGCTCGGTACATCCGCTGAATGGCTACGATGGGGGCCAAATAATGATTTGGTAGTTACAGGATCTGCTCGCTCTAAACAGCCTGTAGATCTAAACTTCACGGAACTGCAATTAGCTGAATCAGTTTTGCACGATTGGTCGCTGTTAACAGATGCAAATAAAAAGCTGATTTCAGCGTTACTAGATTTTTTACTGACGCAGCAGCATCTGCACAAAATTGACTCTAAAAACAAGAATTGAGATTTAGCACTGAAACGGCGGTTCTCGTTTGTTGCGAGTGCAAAATAGTTTCCTAGTGTTTGTCAATCATTTAGGTTATGTGCGTCTTGATTCTTCATGCTGAGCTGCTGTCAAACGTACTTTAAGCGTCTAGTATCTGAACGGTGTCAATAATCAAAAAAACCCTGCAATAACTTATCATCAAAGTGAAAATTACCGTCTTGGAGGCTTGCGATGACATTGATTGAAATGCTATTGAATCCACCGCTGATTAATGGCGCACCAAATACTGACCTAGTTAAGCGTTTCAGTCCTTCAGAGATTAGAGAAACCATTCAAGCACTTGTTGCGGTCGAAAAGATTGACCTCGCCAATGCATTGGGTGATGCAGGCATCAGCATCTATCCCGACAGTGAAGACATGTTGGCAATTTACAGCTTGTTAGCGATGATGAACCAAGATTGGCAAACCGCTGTTGAAATGATGGACCAATTGATTGATAAACAAGGTGAAGGTACTCAGCCCTTCACTTACATCATGATGGTTCGCGCGCTACGATGCAACTTAGAACCAGCTCGTGCACTTGAGTTTGCTCGCAAGGGCCTGAACAAGTACCCAAATCAAGAAGAGCTGATTGCTGAAAAGCTATCCCTTGAAGAGTTTGACCAATCAATGCTTTTCAGCTCCGGCAGTTGAAGATCGTCCATATTCTGGACACCCACCCTTTGCAATTAGGTCGGCTCCCAAAGTTAGATTCGAACTGCTTGACTCTAAGCTAGCTTCAGGCCCATTTAGTACCCCCCTGTTTGCAAACCGTCAAGATTCTTGACGTTACTGGGTTCGGTAACTATTTACTGCTTCAGGCAGCGATTGCCATTGGAGCGAGGTCAGGGTTGTTTTTGAACTTCATTTCAGCAACCCATAGATCCAGCGCTTCTTGCATACGAAGCCAACTCTCAGGCGTGCCCCCTACTGCTCTTGCGATGCGAATAGCCATTTCGGCAGTGACTGATTTTTTCTCGTGCAGCAAATCTGAGACTGTTTGACGGCTAACCATCAAACGCGAAGCAAGTTCAGTTTGGGTCCAGCCAGTCTCAGGTAACACATCCTCCCGAAGCACGGCTCCAGGGTGTGTGGGTTTGCGGTTTGGATTGCGTAAAGACTTCATTAGTGATAGTCCTCCAAGTTAACGTTGATGGCATCTTCGCCATTGAACTCAAATGTGATTCGCCAGTTTCCAGTTACAGAAACAGCAAATTCATTCTTCCTGCTGCCCTTGAGCTGATGAAATTTATAGCCGGGCAAATTCATGTCATCTGCCTCCTTGGAAGCATCCAGGCGGTCAAGCATTCGCTCAATTCGGCTGGCATATTGAGCTGGAATGCTTTTGAAGCTACCCTTTGTAAAAAAGAGCTCTAAGCCTTTGTGTTTGAAGGAAACAATCATTGGCCTTAATTGTAAACACTTCATTGACACTGTCAAGTAAAACCTGACAAGACGTACTCATTCACAC
>JBJOJF010000241.1:0-9420 GCA_046046735.1 Pseudomonadota bacterium | reverse complement strand
CAAATATGAACCAGCTACGAATAATGGAGTGCCAGTTGAAAGCGTAGCGCAGTTAAATTTTGTCTGGCGTTTTCCAAAAACAGCCACCTCAATTGACCCTCCTTTTTTGAATTTACATCCGCAGGTTAAAGTTTGTAACAATAGTGAATACCCATCTGCGTCTTGGCGACTTGAGGAAGAGGGTACATCGAGGGTAAAAATTCTTATATCTAAAGACGGGGAAGTTCTTGCATCTGAGGTTCTGAAATCATCAGGCTTTAGGCGACTTGATGAAGCTACGCGAGCAATGCTTAGTAAACAATGTCAATTCGAAAAATTGATGCTTGAAAATGAAGCAGTTAATTATTCTATTGTTTTTGAATATTCGTGGAACAGAGAAAAAGAAAACAAACTGAAGTTTTTGAGCCTAGAGAAATAGCATAAATACCAAGATCATCTACGCAAAAAAACACAATATAAAAATTCATAAATTTTGAATTGAGTAGACTGACGAGTGTTCTAGCTCATCATGATTTGGTTAACTTAGCTATGATGCAAACCGTTTTTAGCATCCCAATGGGTGGAGCAATGAGTGATCAAGCATGCGAAGCTGAGTCTGTTGATGAGTCTGCAGTTGACGGTAAAGCAAAGTACTTGTGTACGGGTGGTGGCAAGATAACTTGCCTTCGTTGTACGGCTAAGTCAACGCGTACAAAAAAGCAATGCGGTAGACCAGCCATAAAAACATCCAGAACGCAGAAGTGCCAATATCACGGTGGTAGACCGCATTCAGATGAGAACCTTAAGCGCATCTCGGAAGCTAACACTCTCCACGGTCAAGCCACTAAAGAGGCCAAGTTGCAGTACACACATGACAGCGCCCTAATGCATGAGCTAGAGGATGCAATAGCTGTTTTGAAGATGGGTGAGGGGCCTCGGATTAAAGGCCGAAAACCAAAGGGTTACAAGCCGGTAATGACTCAGGCCGATGTGGTGAGGATGATTCAGGAGCGGTTGCTGCATATAGTGTGACTGCTCAAACGATCACCTGAATTTTTTTTATCCTCGACCCCATCGTCCGGCTCAATTAAAACGGGTATTGCTCCTCGTCATTAACACCCTCTAAAGTGTCATTTCCATGTCCTTCATGTACTGCATGTCCTAAATCGGTTTCAGCCGCCACATTGAAAGTCTCAGGACTTGAAGGACTTGTAGGACATTGATTTGACTCTTTCATGGGTATCGGGTTAATTTCCCATATGATAGAGCCACTCGTTTTTTGATTTGATTTGCAATTAAATCCAAGCGTTCTTAGAGCCGGCGTTAATCGACGAAGTACATCACCCATTGCTTTGGCCGACTTGGGCCAATATGTTTCCCCTGATGGTCTGTAGATGCTTAAATGACCTAAGAGTTCAATCAGCTTTCCACTCCATCCTTCTGGGTGGTTATCAAGGTAGGTCAGCAAAGCCAAGCCTATGGGTAAAGATTCAATTGTTCGGTAAACACCATATTGCCGCATAGATTTGTATTGATTGATGAATGTGCCGCTTGGCAGGCCATTGGCAACGAATACTGCTTCGCCAAGGTAGCCAAAATCAACCATGCGTGGTTTGTCATCATCAGCGATTTTCACATTTGGAAGCGCTCTTAGTGCAGCAACAAATTGATCCAATAAAGAGCCAACAATTTTTGCGTAGTTCTCTGCGAATTCCAAATCAACATCTTTACTTTGTAGCCGTGTTCTAACGGGTGGTAATTCAATGTGGATTGAGCGATCAAGAAGATCTTGTGCTGTAACGTTGACTGTGATGCCATTTATGATGATTGGCTTTCGTAACTGAATAATTACCTCATCTTTGTTGGTGTACAGCGTTCGGGTTGCATGTGCACCACCTGTAGCTAAGACGCACATTGCATCTTGGTACTCTGGCGGAAGGTGGCTAATATTTTCAAAACTGACTAGATGGCAGTTGATAGCACCGATCCAAACATCCTCCACTTTTTTTGGGGCTGCTCTCAAGTTGGCTATGTTGGGATCAATCAGCTTTTTCAGAAACTTCTGCGTAGTGCTTTTTGCGCTACCTTGTTCCCCTACTATTTCTAAGACAGGGTGGGGTGTATCTTCACGAAGACATTCAATTAGCCAAGCAACAATCATCAATCGATATTCTTGTGGAATATTGACCAAGTCCCAAAGTGGATCGATTGAGCCCCCTACAAGTGGTGTTGGAATTGCCTGCATAGAGTTGCTCCTGCAAAACAAGGGGATCGAGTTGCCTGAAAGCACCTGCCAACCTGTTTCATTGATTAGAACTGCTTCCCATTTGTCATTACACAAATCCAACCAATAGCCAGCTTCAGTTTTTGCGATTCGTGTGTGAGTAGTGACGGATTTGCCTTCGTATACAGCTTTGCCTGAAAGCGTACTCAACACGGTTTTAAGCGATGCCTCCGACAGAGCAGATTTTTTTGAGGTGTAGTACTTGTTGGAAATCCAATCGCTGAAGCTTTTGCTGCGAACGTCAAAGACTTGGCGTATGCCTGATTTGTTTACAAGTGCGTATGGCTCTCTATGTTCGTTGTGGACAAGTACACAATCTTTGATGATGAGTTCAATGACTTGGTTGGCCAAGCTGCTTTCTTTTTGCTTGTTAATTGATTTCTGATTGGTCATTATTTGGCTCCGATATTGTTAATTGAATCGACGGAATGCAGATGTGCGATGAAAGATCCATCATGGATTTGGATCAAGATGGTGGGTGTTGATGCAGTCTGCTTAGTCCCATGTATAGAGACCGCAGACATCGTCAGCCAGCCGTCCTCAAGCTGGGTTGGCAGGCCGCAGTAGCCTGTGCCATTCCGCATTTGGATGAAGGCTTTGCTGCCACTGTGGATCAAATCAGTCAGTTGACTAAGCAGAGCAGAGCAGGCCTTCGACTTGCCCTTATTGGTTAGTCTTCCGGCCTGTATCTGTATTGGTAGCGCATGGCTACTTTCTGTTGGATTGATCTTTGAATTTGACTTCAAAGTAAGAGTGTTTTTCATGACGTTCCTTAATGAACGCCGCATTGCCATAGCATTGTGATGGTCGTAAAATACGAGTGTCAGCTTCAATCAAAGCTCTCTCAAAGCCGCCTTCCCAATGCAGTGGGTTGAGCGGCTTTTTATTTGAATTGTGTATCTGCAGCTTGGCGTTTTAAGACCATAGCTCGGCAGCGAAGTTTGCGATCCTTGAATTGAATGCCGCGTTTAATCATTCTTCTGTTGAAATATAAAATTTCACGGAATAAGGTCGGATATTCGCGCTTGGCGGTGGCAAACGCAAAGTTACTTTTACAGTCGCCTGTGAATGCAAAGCAGATTAGTTGGGCTTCATTTTTATAATGAAACCACTCAGTCGCTTTCCCTTGATTCTTACGGTATTCTTTCAGTGCATCTGTTACAGACTTTATGTCCACTGAATGCTGGCAATCAAATGGTTGGCAGATCGCTTTAACTGATGCTGACAATTTCAGTCTCGAGGTCTTCATTTCGTAACCCCTTGGGATGGGTTGCCGATTGCCTCTAAATATTTGCGTATATCTCCAACTTTCCAAGCAGTGATGCCTGAAGACATTTTGATTGGGGCCGGGAACTCGCCTGTGCGACTTTTTCGCCAAATTGTTGTTGCAGAAAAGGGTACGACTTTGAAATTGATCAATGGCCGGACTTGGATCATTGCCATGTCTGGCAAATCATTGAATGTTGTGATTGGTCTGCTTTGGTTCATATTGCCACTCCTTGGCGTTGTTTGAGATGGAGTGACTTTCCGCGACCCTTTGTCACGCTAACCGGCTAGGGTGAAAGTTTTTTCTTAGCCCTGTAAAGAAATTGTCGCAACGCATCATTTTTGATGTGAGGAAACCTTGCATCATGTGACTTGAACGAGCCACCAGAATGGCTGTATGGTGGGTCTTCCATTGTTACTAACATACGCTTCAATGCTTGGAAAAGCTGATTTTGGGAGACTCCAGGTTCTTGACTTACGATCTGCTCAACTAACCCCGACATAGGCTGCTTACGGTTCTTTCGCGGTTGTTTTGCAATTTCTGTCTGTTTCTTGCTGATAGCGTCTGCCTTGTTCTGTATGGAAGTCTTAAGTAGATGAATGCTGTCCTCGCCCCTTCCTTCGGCAAGGCGACGGAGAACTTTTTCTACAGTCAACATAGTCGGGTCGTCGGAGTCCCAAGTTTTCAGCTTCGAAATTGTTTGGGCATCAACTGTATTTGCGTCATCTGTGCCAGTTGTAACCTGTCGTCTAAGCCTTTCATAGCCCA
This sequence comes from Pseudomonadota bacterium, assembly GCA_046046735.1. Lineage (GTDB taxonomy): Bacteria > Pseudomonadota > Gammaproteobacteria > Burkholderiales > Burkholderiaceae > Polynucleobacter. The sequence continues at coordinate 5,122 of JBJOJF010000241.1, read as the reverse complement.
ATACAAAATCAAGTACTGCTATAGCAATTTCAGCCTCTGTCTCGCCGGGACGTTCTGCAATTACAAAATCTTTAACAAGTACTTCAAGTTTTTGCGGGAAAGATTGTTCTGGGCTTCTCATGATTTCTTGCGGATCGGGGTTACGTTTGTGTCGTGCGCGACCGTCGGTTGGTCTAGAAAAGCCGCCCATTCATTCATTAAGTTACGCCGCTTATCTAAAAGGTCTGTGCGCTGGTACGCCTCTTTTACGGAGTCCCCAACTGTATGACCTGAGGCTGCTTTTCTGATCTCATCTGGATATGCTGTTTGCTCTGCTGCCCAATCTCTAAATGTGCTCCGGAAACCGTGCGGTACGCCTTCAACGGCTAACTCACCTCGCTCTCGCATCCCGCGCATGAGTTGATTGAATGCCATATCGCTAAGAGCTTTGCCGGTTCGGCTTGGGAAAACCAGCTTTGTCCCCGCCAATTTAGGAACGTTTTTTAAGAGTTCTATAGCCTGCGGCTGTAATGGCACGCGATGCTCTTGGCGGGCCTTGGTGTGTTCGGGGGGGATAATCCACAATGCATTTGTCAAATCAAATTCTGACCATTCTGCATTTCTCACTGAGCCTGACCTAACCGCAGTCAAAATTAAAAGTTCCAGTGCCTTTGCACTTAGACTTGGGTTCAAACGCAGCTTTGACATGAAGTCCCCCATGCCCTGATAGGGCACTGCAGGATGGTGTTCTTTCTTTTGAAGTTTTTTTGGTGATGCCAATTGAGTTGAAAGATAGCCTTTCCATTGGGCCGGGTTGGTTCCGGCTCTATATTCATTAACTGTTGCGTAATCAAGTATTGTTTTAATCCGGCCAAGTAGACGCTTAGCAGTTTCTGTCTTTACGTTCCAGAGCTTGCCTTTGGTTTTTTTATCTACAGCGGTTTCTTGTTCAAGCACGTTACGAATATCACGCATCACAATGTCAGAAACCAACAAGTTGCCAATGATTGGATAGGCGTAAGTCACAAGAGTTGCGGGCCACTGCTTCCTATGCTTTTCATTCGTGTAGTCATTACTGTGTGCATCCATGTAAGCTTCAGCGCACTCTTTAAATGTTTTGTTTTTGGCTGCTGCTGCGATAAGAGAGCTGCGTTCAGTGCGTCTCTTAGCTTTTAGATTTACTCCTTGTTTTGCTTCCATGACAAGTTTGGCCGCTTGTTCACGGGCCATCGCTAGAGAGACTTGCGGATAAGAACCAAGACCAATTGGTTGTCTTTGATCGCCGACCTTTACACGCAATATCCAAGATCGAGGCATCTGCGCCCCTTCTTGGGTTGACTTGCGTATTTGCAGCAAGAGTCCGGCGACACCACCAACGGCATGCCATCCAACTCTTGTGATGCGTCTTACTTGAAGATCGCTTAATGGTTTAGCAATTTTTGGCATTCCAACCTACATACCATAAATAATGATATTGCATGGTAGCAGTTGAAATGAATTGAAACAAGATTTTGAGTGAAGACCTTATAAATAAAGGCTACGGAGCACATCGTGGTGCTGGTTGAAATGCTTAATTAGCAGACTCCCTCTCCGCCAGTGATTTTCATCAATCGCTTAACGCCATAGTATCTTCGCCACAGAGATGTAATTGCGAGGGTTCTTTGAAAGCCCAGTCATCTCAGCTTTAGCCTTAGTCCTTACGCTATCGCTTGCCTTACTAGGATGCCTCGTATTGAATAGGGGCTAAGGGTCTTTTTCAATGATCAATTCCGGCCGAAACTCCCGTTGCAGTTCAGACCTTCCCTGTACAAACAATTAAAGCATTTAAATTTTCTACTCGCGGTAGCTTGAGTTTGTAAAAACTTTTGCCATGTAAATATGACGTTACCAATTTGTTATAGCCAAAATACCCAGTATTCCAATAGAGGCTATTAATGATGCTAGCCATGATTGGGTAAAAATAAAAATGATGCAAATAACTAAAATTTGTACCAAACTTAACAATACGAATTTTTTCATTTGAAAAATCTATTCAGATTCATACCTGTGTAAATTAAAAAATCGCCTTAGTCACTGTGAGATACATCGTCCTCGCCAAAGATCCTGGAAATCCAAAAAGAGGTAATTGATCAAGCGGTTTGTCATAGTTAATCCCAACTGAAGACAATACCGATAATTGTCCGAACCCATAGGGTTGCGCGGTAGAGCACATTTGGCTACTTCCAGAAGCTTCTGCAACAGCCTCGCCATAATTCTTGCTGAGTACACTGACGTATCCAACTGTGGTGTATCCACCAGTTATTTTTTCAAAATTACTTTCATCTATTAATCGCATTTCCATCTCCCTTCGGGTCATCACCCGAAAATTTCTTTACAGTTAGTCACACCCCACGCATGGCCATACCGGTCACAGAACTTTTACTTTTTGCCGAGCCTCCATTACTGGCTCAAAAATCCATTCCCACACCGCCCGCTTGAATGGATGAGATCTTGGGCTGATGAAGGGTGGAAACAACACCTGACTGTGGCACTGTCATGCAATGGTTTTGCGCGCCTGGTTTTCTGAGTTTCCTGCTCTAAGCTGGCCAATGTCCGCTCTAGCTGGGCGAGTTCAACGGCGAGTTGTCGCTGATTGACTTGAACGACCTCCGGGTGGATTTCACCATTAATTTGTCTCGGTCAAGCTTATGAGAAACCCTCAAAAATTAACCCTAAATAATTAAAAAATTGACAGAAAAACAACTTTTTAATTGGAAATCTATAAAGTCACCATCTTTTCGTAGTCAAGGCCGAATCAAGATGGTGGGCAATGTCACTGGGCCAAAAATCTTGCAGGATGCCAATACTTCAATCCTACTTAGCTGCTAAGACTGGCCCAAGTTAGAAATCCCCACAGCACGACATACAGGCTGCAGCCAGCAGTCATTGCTGGTGTCGCAAAGTTTCCAAAGAATCGATCAACGAGGATGCCCCACAGGGGTATCAATTGCTGAGCATGTACGCCCAGAAAATGGGAGGGTCGAATGTCGTTGTATAGGTGCCAGCCAACGATGGGTATTCCAGCGCCTGCAGGCGGTTGCTTACCGCCCAACATAAAGCCGCTCACGGTGGACAGCACGAAGGTAAGCGTTAAGCCAATGATCACGCCCCAAGTTGTGGCCGACAATGACCCGGGTCCTTTGGCTAGCCATATTTCCCAAGCCAACCATGCCTGAGATGCTGTGAGCCCAACCGCTGCAACGGCCATGAGGCCAAACATGAAGGCGTGCCAAGGATCGCTGGTGTTGTAGTGGGACGCTTCGCCCTTTAAGGCTTGGTAGCTGATGTACACCACCTCAAACAAAGACGTGATCACCAGCAATGCACAGATGCCTTGGTAGGCTGGCCCATGCGTCAAAGTTGGATTGACTAATTCGGCAACCCACACAGTGGTCCATGCAAACAGGGCTGTTGCTGCCATGAATTTCATAGGCTTCACCCAAATGCCAACGTCGCGCAAAGTGCGCGCATCGTTAAGCGACAAGATGAAGGTGAGGCCAAACGCTAACCACATCAATGCGCCATAAACCATTAAAAACTTGGATGCGAAAGACAGTGCTGACATTTCAAAGCTTGGCCACGTAGACTGAAGCATCAAGTCATTTTCTTGCATAGGAACCTTCATATCAGGTCGGTATCCCTTTGAAATCTGCGTTTCTAAGGGCAAGCATCACGTGATCGTGCCACTTGTCGTGAATGTACAAATAGTCTCGCGCAAAACCCTCACGTTCAAATCCAAGTCGCTCTAAAACGCGCAGGCTGCGAAGATTGTCGGGTCGAACATTGGCTTGGATGCGATGCAAGTTAATTTCTTCAGAAAACGCATGCGCGATGACCGCGCTTAAGCCTTCTTGCATCAAACCTTGGCCTTGCAAATCACCGTTGAGTGCATAACCTAGCAAGGCATTTTGAAAAGGACCACGTGCAATGGCACTCAATCCAATGCTGCCCACCAAGATATTGGGCTTGCCCTGTAAATAAAGCCACCACCGCATAGCTGTACCTGCCTCGAAGTCTGCTACCGCTTGTCGAAGTCGCTTGCGTTGAAATTCTTCAGTGAGAAAGTTTGCTGGCTTTGGCGGATCCCAAGGCGCCAGGTGAAGTTCATTGCGTTGATAGAACTCAATGACATTGATCGCGAGGTCTTCGTGCGCAGGTGCGAGGACCAGCCGAGCAGTCGTCAAATGAGGAAGATTCGCTTGCATGAAAAAGGATGATATCGAAGAAATTGCGCAGGTTCTTGGCGTTTAGATTTTTAAAGCTTGCACATCACACCCCAATCCCTAGCGACAACTGGGGACAAGCCCAAATCGAAAAACCATCTGCTAGTGCATCCGATATCCTGAATCTTAAGCAAAGACTTCCAGCTGACCCTCACGTATTGACCCCTCATCATGCAAAACTTGTCCCTTTACCTTCAACGCGAGTTGCGCTCTGATCATGCCGGTGAGACGGGCGCTGTTTACATTTACAAAGGCATTGTGACGGTGGCCACCTGGCGCAAAGATGAAGAGCTGTTGTCATTTGCCAAGAGGCATGGCATGACCGAAGCCGATCATTTGAGGCAAATCGAAGAATGGCTGCCAATCCAGCAAAGAAGCTGGCTTTTGGGACCGTGGCGCCTGGCGGGTTGGTTAACAGGTGCGTTGCCAGCCGTGTTTGGCAGGCGCGCTGTCTACGGGACCATTGCTGCAGTAGAGACTTTTGTGGACCACCACTATCAGCAGCAGATCGATCACCTTCAAGAGTTTGGTGGGCCAGACGGTTTGCTACCCCTTTTGCTGAAATGCCAAGCCGATGAACAGCATCATCGTGATGAGTCAGCAGCATTGGCAGGGCATCAATCCAACTGGCTTTTGCGAGCTTGGTGTTGGACAGTAGGCTTTGGTTCAGCGGCTGCTGTGGTGTTGGCGCGTCGCGTGTGAAACGATCGCCTTAGAAATTTTCCGCACACCCAAAGTTGAGCAGCCAGACTGAAGAGGGGGCTTCCGCATACTGGGGTACCAGAAATTGTCAGCCCCCTCTTCCGTCTGGCAGCGCAACTTTGGGTGGGCGGAAAATTTCTAAGGCGATCGTTTCACCCGCGACGCGCCCACACCACCGC
>JBJOJF010000240.1:0-2860 GCA_046046735.1 Pseudomonadota bacterium | reverse complement strand
ATTAATCGAGCTGAGTGCCCGCTTTGTTTTCTTGTGCGCGCTTCGGCGCGTCTTTGCGACGCTGCTCTAAATCTGCTGCACGAGCAGCAGCGGCTTTTTGCTTCTCTTCGAATTCTTTTTGATTGGCGGCACGTTCAGCAGCCTTCTCAGCAGAGGCGCGCTCGGCAGCCTTCGCTGCATCGCGCTGGTCCTTGAGGCTAGCACGCAGCTCACGCTGGCGTTCGTGCAGCTCAACTTCTTGCACACGAATAGGATCAATCTCTTTACGATACTCAGCACGTGACTCACCCAAGCAACGATTCACCCAATATACGTAATAGCAATCCAGATTGGTTTTTTCCCAGCGATGCTTAGCCCACTCACGTTGCAACTCTAATTCGCTTTCAATCTTATCCAACTGCTCTAACTCGGCTTCCTCCGCAGGGGTAGCCAATACCAATCCACTCAAAGAGCAAACCAGTAAAAAGACCCCCAAAGAAAATAAGGAGCGAACCGTGAGAGGCTTTCTCAAATCTCCACCTTTGCACCAAGCTCAACCAAGCGATTCGCTGGAATCCTAAAGAAGTCAGACTGGCGTCCGGCGTTTTGATACATCCAGCAGAACAAACGTTCGCGCCAGATTGCCATGCCTGGTATCGCTGAAGGTACGATCGTATCGCGCGATAAGAAGAAGGAAGTATTCATGAGATCAAACTTCATGCCGAAGGTCTTCTCAATCAGATCAATGATTGAACCCATGTCGGGGGTTTCTTTAAACCCATAGACAGCTCTGACTACATGAATGTTGCCGCCCAGATCCTTCATGGTGATCCGCTCAGAATCATTAACATAAGGCACATCCCAGATACTGACCTTCAAAAAGAATACTCTTTCGTGAAGAACGTGGTTGTGCTTTAGGTTATGCAAAAAGGAGACTGGAAGATAGTCAACATGCGCCGTCAAGAAAATAGCAGTACCTTCAACGCGGTGTGGTGGATGCTTTAATAAAGAGTCAATAAAGCTGCTGAGTTGAATGCCCTCTTCCATTGCACGTTGACGCAATATTTGACGACCGCGAAACCAGGTAATCAAACAAGTAAAGCAGAGCAAACCCAGAGCCAATGGATACCAACCACCGTCTTTAATCTTAATTAAATTCGCCGTCCAAAACGCGAAATCAACCACGAGGAAAAAGATTGTGATGAAAGCAACCAAAAACAAATTCATTTTCCACTCTCGCAACATCACAACAGCCAACAAAATTGTTGTGATTAACATGGTGGATGTTACCGAGATTCCATAGGCGGCAGCCAAATTCATGGAACCTTTAAATGAGACTACGGTTGCGACAACCATAAATAGCAGCGCCCAGTTCACCAACGGAATGTAGATCTGCCCCTGTTCAGAATCAGAGGTGTGCAGAATATTCATGCGAGGCATAAAACCAAGCAGGATTGCCTGACTCACCAAGGAATATGCACCAGAGATGACTGCCTGAGAAGCGATCACGGTAGCTGCTGTAGCTAAACCTACTATTGGCCATAACGCCCAATCAGGCACCATTAGATAAAAAGGGTTCTTGATGGCTTCAGGATTTGAAAGTAGCAAGGCGCCTTGGCCAAGATAGTTAATTAACAAACTAGGAAGAACAATAAAAATCCATGCATAACGTATAGGAGATTTACCAAAGTGGCCCATATCTAAGTAAAGCGCTTCTACGCCAGTAACCACCAACACAACGGCACCCATCACAATATAAGCAGTCGTTGGATGATCAACAATGAAGTTAATTGCATACATCGGATTAAATGCAGCAATGATTTGAGGGGCGTCACCGATATTAATTGCACCAAGAGCAGCAAGCGTTAAGAACCAGGCGAGCGTAATCGGGCCAAATAACTTACCAACTGCAGCTGTGCCGTATTTCTGGATCAGAAATAAAGCCACGAGAATGATTAATGAAATAGGGATGATGAATTTATTCAGTGCAGGGGCTGCAATCTCAATACCCTCGACTGCTGATAGAACAGAAATAGCTGGCGTGATCACTGACTCACCCAAAAGCATGCAGGCGCCCAACATGCCCATGATCATGAAAAAGAAATAACTCTTTGACTTATTGTCGAATGAGCGAAGGGCCAAGGCCATCAAGGAAAGTACACCACCCTCACCTTTATTGTCGGCGCGCATCACAAACAACACGTATTTCACGGTTACCACCAAAATGAGCGCCCAGATCATCATTGAGATGACGCCAAAGAGCGCTTCTGGAGAGTAGGCAATTCCGTGCTGCGAGTCGAAACACTCTTTGAGTGCGTACAAAGGGCTAGTTCCAATGTCCCCAAAGACCACGCCAATTGCCGCAAGCATCATGACGCCTAAGCTTTTCTTATGCTCGCCCTCGGGGCCATGAACCTCAACAGGGTTTAAAAGTGTGGAACTTGAAAATTCTGGATTGCTAATTGACATCTCAAAACCTTAAGGTGATGTTGCACGGCAATATGTTACTCCTTATGCGGCCTGACTCAGGAGTCTTATTTCATCTAAAAAGCCTCTTTTTAATGCAGAATTTATAGGTTTTCTCGACAGAGGGGGTCAAAAAATGGTAGAATCTCAGCTTCAGACGCGGGGTGGAGCAGTCTGGCAGCTCGTCGGGCTCATAACCCGAAGGTCGTAGGTTCAAATCCTGCCCCCGCAACCAAGATTTATTCATTAAGCCCTTAATTTTTAAGGGCTTTTTGCTTTTTTGGGAATGGGGACTTACTCAGAATGTCGGTGCCATAGCCGTTTGGAGTCCTCCCTCCAAAATAAAGCCTGAATAGATCCTTGGTTTGATTTTCTGGCTTTCCATATCTGCGCACCAGTAAGAGGCGTTTGATAA
>JBJOJF010000239.1:0-3613 GCA_046046735.1 Pseudomonadota bacterium | reverse complement strand
GAAATTGAACTGCTTTTTAAGCAGGGTCCTGGCTATGTTGGCCACGAACTCATGGTGCCTGAGATTGGCTCCTATCAAACCTTGACCTCAGAAAATGAGGGTCGACTGTTAGTACGCAATCAAGAAGGTGTTGAACTCCTCTCCAACGTTTGCCGTCATCGCCAAGCGCTGATGCTCAACGGCTCCGGCAAAGCAGACAATATTGTTTGCCCCTTACATCGCTGGACCTACGATTTAAATGGTCAACTTCTCGGCGCACCACACTTTGAAGATAAGCCTTGTCTACATCTGGGCAAATCACCACTACAAAATTGGCAAGGACTTTTATTCGAAGGTCCGCGCGACGTTCGTACTGATTTAGCAAAATTAGGCGTTGCAGAAGATCTCAAATTTGATGGCTATGTTCTCGATCACGTTGAAGTGCATGAGTGCAATTACAACTGGAAAACATTCATTGAGGTTTATCTCGAGGATTATCACGTTGTGCCATTTCATCCAGGCTTAGGTAAGTTTGTTTCTTGCGAAGATTTGCGCTGGGAATTTGGTGCATGGCATAGCGTTCAAACAGTAGGGATTCATAAGAATCTTGAAAAGCCTGGTTCACCGGTTTATCAAAAGTGGCATGAAGCGGTATTGCGTCACCATAAGGGTAAGTCTCCACGCCATGGCGCTATCTGGCTTACTTACTATCCCAATGTCATGGTGGAGTGGTATCCCGGAGTGCTCTGCGTATCCACCCTGCACCCAATGGGCCCAAACAAAACACGCAATATCGTTGAGTTTTATTACCCTGAAGAAATCGCCCTTTTTGAACGCGAGTTTGTAGAGGCAGAACGTGCCGCCTATATGGAAACTTGTATCGAGGATGACGAAATTGCCGAGCGCATGGATGCTGGCCGTGCTGCCCTACTGGCTCGTGGTGACAATGAAGTTGGCCCCTATCAAAGCCCCATGGAAGACGGTATGCAACATTTTCATGAATGGTATCGTCGCGCAATGAACTATCAAGGCGCATAATCTTAATAGAGCGAATTACCCGTTTTCATTCTTGCGTTTAATAGGAAGCCCCCATGACTCCTCTCATCACTGCAAATCAGTTAGAAGAAATTATCAATAGCGGGGAAAACGTACTGGTGTGCGATTGCCGCTTTGATCTGGTGGACCCATTCATTGGCAAGAAATCATACGAAGAGGGTCATATCCCTGGCGCTATCCACGTCAACCTCGACCTCGATTTATCCGGTGAAACCACCGGTAAAAACGGGCGCCATCCTCTCCCCACTCCAGAAGCATGGGCAAAAACAAAAACACGCTTAGGGATTGATCCCAACACCCTCGTTGTCGCTTATGACAATCAAGGTTCTGTATATGCCAGTCGACTATGGTGGATGCTTAAAGCTACTGGCCACGCCAAAGTACAAGTACTTGATGGCGGCTTGGATGCCTGGAATGGCCCTATCGGCACCATGCCAAGACAACCTACCCCGAGTAAGACAACCATCCAAGCAATGCCTTATGTTGGCTTAGTGTTAGTTGATGAGGTTTTAGAAAATATACAAACCCAGAAAAATATCGTGATTGATGCACGGGCAAACGATCGCTTTCATGGTCAGAATGAAACCTTAGACCCAGTTGGCGGTCATATACCCAATGCCGTTAATTATTGCTTTAGAGAGAATCTCAACAGAAAAGCATTTAAGGTGCCAGAACAATTATTTAAAGATTTTGTCGATCTTTTGGGTTCCAACAAGCCCTCTGAAGTGATTCATCAGTGCGGCTCAGGAGTCACTGCTTGCCACAATTTGCTAGCCATGGAAATCGCCGGCCTCAAAGGCTCACGAGTGTATGCGGGTAGCTGGAGTGAATGGTGTGCAGACCCTAGTAGGCCCGTGGCACTTTAATGTAATAGCGATAGCAATATTACAAAGCCGACGCCGCAAGCAATCAAAATCGTTTGACGTAAAGACTCAGCCCAATGCGGGCGACGATGCATTTGCGGAATCAAATCACTCACCGCAATATAAATAAAACTACTCGAAGCGATGACGAGCAAGTATGGCATTGCTGCATTGGCTTTTTCCAAAAAGAAATAAGCTAAGACACCGCCAACGACCGCAGATAGGCCGCAAAGAAAGTTGTAGAAGAGCGCTCGCGCCCTTGTGAAGCCGGCATTGAGTAGCACGATGAAATCGCCAATCTCCTGAGGAATCTCATGAGCAATGATGGCAAGCGCGGTAAAAAATCCAACCTGGTAATCCGCCATAAAGGCAGCAGCAATTAATACGCCATCGACAAAGTTATGCAGTCCATCACCCAACAAAATCATCCAGCCACTTCGGCCCGCCACCTCAGCATCATGACCATGGTGATGATCATGACCATCTCCCTCGTGATGATGGCTATGTCGCAATAAGGCAATTTTTTCGAGCAAGAAAAAACCTAACAAGCCGGCAAGTAAAGTGGCAAAGAGTAATTGTGGATTTACTCCCTCCATTGAAAACGCCTCTGGTAGAGAATGCAGCAAAGCAGTTGCCAGCAAAATGCCGACGGATACGCTCACCATGTTGTGAACCATCTTTGACAACAAAGACAAAGAAAAGCTAGCGGCAACCAAGACGCTAGCTGTACCCGCTAAAGCGGTAACCAACAAAATGCTTTGCAGAACTGACATATAAATTAGGCAACCCCGTTTTTCTTAAACCAGGCAACGCACTTTTCCCAACCATCCTTGGCAGGACCTTCGCGATAAGTCGCACGATAGTCCGCATGAAACGCATGAGGCGCATCTGGATACACTTCAAAACGACATGCTTTAGCAGCAGGGTTCTTAGAGGCTGCTGCAAGCGCTTGACGCATTTGCTCAATGCTCTCTAAGGAAATGCCAGTATCGGCAGCACCATAAAGCCCTAGAACAGGAGCCTTAAGGTCGGCAGCGATGTCAACCGGATGACGCGGATTGCCTTCAGTCTTTTCGCCAATTAAGCGACCATACCAAGCTACGCCAGCTTTCACCTGAGGCAAAGTGGCTGAGAGCCAAGTGATGCGACCGCCCCAACAAAAACCAGTGACGCCTACTTTTTTCGAATCGCCGCCATTTTTACCAGCCCACACCAATGCGGCCTGCAAATCATTTAGGACCTGCGCATCGGGAGTTGCTGCAACGATATTTTTTTGAATCTCAGCAACGGTACCGTAAGAGTTTGGATCACCAGCACGCGTGAAAAATTCTGGGGCAATGGCCAGATAACCTAGTTTGGCAAAGCGTCTTGTGACGTCGGCGATGTACTCATGCACACCGAAGATTTCGCTAACCACAATCACAATCGGTAAATTACCTTTTGTCTTCTCTGGACGAGATACATAGGCAGGCATCTGAAAGCTGCCTACAGGGATCATTTGTTCGCCAGCTTTAATGCCAGTGAAATCTGTTTCGATTGCTGCTGCCATCACAGGCTCTGATGCCGCTACAAATCCAACCCCAATGGAGGTTGCTGTAATGGCAGAAGCTTTCATGAAGCTTCTTCTGTCGCTAGAAATGCTGTTTTCTGGTTGATCTTTTTTCATTGTCATCTCTCGTCTCCTAATATGAGATTAGTGCGCCTCTTCCCAATTA
>JBJOJF010000238.1:0-3263 GCA_046046735.1 Pseudomonadota bacterium | reverse complement strand
GCTAAGCTGGACCAAGAGGGCGATTGCTGCGATCAGCAATGCGTTATCAGCAAGCGACGAAAAAAATTGCGCCGCCATAATGATGTAAAAACTACGGTTCATTCGTACAATCTAGTCATTAATACAATTAAAACATGAAAGGAGGGGTGAATATGGACTCATTAGCTAATCGTTTGAATAATAGGCCAATTTTGGCATCTATTCACACCGAGGCCTTTCGTCATAATTTACGCCGCATTCGGGATTTAGCCCCCCAATCGAAAATTTGGTCGGTAGTAAAGGCAAAAGCCTATGGCCATACCCTGGAGGCCGCCCTCCAAGGCCTTGAGTCTACGGATGGCTTTGCCCTGCTCGATATTGCAGAAGCCCAGTGGCTGAGAGACCATGGTTGGAGTGGGCGTATTTTGCTGTTGGAAGGCTTATTCCATCGCAGCGAGCTAGATCTTGCTCTTAAACTCCGATGCGATTTGGTGGTGCATAGCGACAAACAGGTTGAATGGCTGGAGTCACATCAAAACCATGATGACCATCCAATCAACCTCTTTCTAAAGCTCAATTCAGGGATGAATCGCCTTGGTTTCAGGCCCTCCCAATATCGAACCGCCTTTCATCGATTGCATGCTGCCGGTTAACACATGCACCATATGACTCATTTTGCTAATGCGGATCAGGTTGATCGTTTACCAACAGTTGGTGAGCAAGTGGAGTGCTTTGAGGCTGCTATTGAGGGTCTAGAGGCGCCAACGTCGCTGGGTAATTCTGCTGCAATTCTGTGGCATCGCAATTTTCTTGGTGATTGGATCCGTCCCGGCATCATGTTGTATGGGGTTTCGCCAACAGGCTTGTTTGCAGATATCGTTCGCTCCGACCTTCAGGCTGTGATGCAGCTTCGTAGTGAAATCATCGACATTCAAGAGCTTAAGAAGGGTGATCATGTTGGGTATGGCGGCCGTTTTCAAGCCCCCGAGGATATGCGCATCGGTGTGATTGCTTGTGGTTATGCAGATGGCTATCCTCGCCACGCGCAGGATGGAACGCCGGTGTGGGTGGACGGTGCAGATGCCAATGGTGATGGCGTGATTTGCCCTGTTGTTGGTCAGGTATCGATGGATATGCTGACCATCGACTTACGTGAAGCCCCTAATGCGAAGATAGGTAGCGTTGTAGAGCTATGGGGTAAAGAAGTGCCTGTAGACGATGTGGCGCAAATGAGCGGCACGATTGGTTATGAGCTGATCTGCGCATTGGCACCACGTGTACCCGTGGTGATTAAGTAAGACTGAATTACTTATTCCAAATTTGCCACCAGCGACGCTCTTTTTGAATGCGTTGTCCAGTCGTGATCATTTGACTATCTGGGAAATTTAACTTGAAGACGCGAGCTGCATCATTACTCAGATCAGTCATGCCGAGCTTTTCGTAGGACTTCACTAACAGGTAAAGCGCCTCTTCAACAGCTGGCGCCCGATCGTAGTCGCGAATTACCAGCTGGGCTCGGTTTGCGGATGCGAGGTATGCGCCACGTTGATAGTAGTAGCGTGCCACGAGGACATCAGCCTCGGCTAATGAGTTCACGATATAGCGCATGCGATCCAAGGAGTCTGGCGCGTATTTGCTATCTGGAAAGCGCTCGACAACAACTTTGAATGCCTCGAATGCTTCCTTCGCTGCCTTTGGATCTCTCTCGCTTAAATCTTGGCCGGTAAATTTACCCATCCAACCCAGATCATCGTTAAAGCTAATGAGTCCTTTGAGATAGTAGGCGTAATCTAAGTTGGGGCTGCCTTGATGCAACTTGATGAAGCGATCAATCGCAACTAATGCTTGCGTATGTTCTTGTGCCTTCCAGTAGCAGTAGGCCGCATTAATTTGCGCCTGTTGTGAGTAGGGGCCAAATGGGAAGCGCGCTTCTAGTTTTTCAAAGTATTTACCGCACTTTGTAAAGTCGGCATCATTTAACTTTTCAGTAGCTTCTGAATAGAGCTTTGTTTCGGACCAGATATCTGAATCATCTTTTTGCCCATCGCTACCAGCGCACCCACTCAATATTAGACAGGCTACGCCACCACTGATTAATATGGATGTAATAGATTTTTTGAAAGATGTTACAACGGCGCCAGCAAGCCTTAAACTGGCGTCTGTAATTACATCCGACATAACTAAAAGGCTTTTTAAGCGTGGCATTGCCGCATACTCCCGATTCGAATCCCATTGATTATATCGATGAAGAGGACTTTATAGCCCTGGAAATCCCCCTTGAGGTTTCGGGAGAGCGTTTAGACAAGTTTTTGGGTGGTGCCTTGCCTGATTATTCCCGTAACCGCCTGAAGGCATGGGTTGAGGCGGGAGCTGTAAGCGTGGATGGCAAAGTAATCACCAAAGCCCGCCATTTGCTTCGTGGCGGCGAGAGTATTAAGGTCTTTCCGCAAGAAATGCCTGAACAATATGCCTTCACTCCGGAGGATATTGCTTTGGACGTAGTTTACGAAGATCAGGCCATTATTGTTATTAATAAACCCGCAGGTCTGGTTGTTCATCCCGCCGCAGGGAATTGGTCGGGCACCCTTTTAAACGGCTTACTGCACCACTATCCAGAGCTCAAGCATTTACCCAGGGCGGGAATTGTTCATCGCTTAGATAAAGACACTTCGGGGCTGATGGTAGTTGCCAGAACGGATATTGCGCAAACCTCACTTGTCAGGCAGTTGCAGGAAAGGACGGTTGGACGTCGTTATCTTGCTTGGGTTTGGGGTGAGGCCCCTTCGCAAGGAAAAGTTCTGGCCTCGGTAGGTCGCGATCAGCGAGATCGCTTAAAGATGGCCGCTGGCTCTGCACAAGGAAAACCTGCGGCTACTTTATTTAGGAGGCTGGCTAAGGCTGGTTTTCAGGAAAGTCCAGTCGCACTATTGGAATGTCGTCTTGAGACAGGTCGTACTCATCAAATACGGGTTCACCTAGAATCTCTCGGCTTTCCTTTGTTGGGTGACCCGGTTTATCGTAAAAGAACGCCAGGAGTTGCTAAATCTCTTCCTTTTGAGCGACAAGCTTTACATGCCTATGCTTTAAGTCTGCAGCACCCAGTGACATCAGAGCTGATGACCTGGTTTAGGCTTCCACCCCAAGATTTGGACGATCTGTTGCCTGTGATTGGCATGAGTAAAGATGACCTGCCTAAGGAGGCGGCACTGTTAGCTTCAATCAAAAATGATCATCGTGAATAATTTTCTGGAGCCAGTCTGGACAAAATCAGAGCGAGTTAAGGC
>JBJOJF010000237.1:0-8437 GCA_046046735.1 Pseudomonadota bacterium | reverse complement strand
CACCAATATATTTTCCATCGGAGGGCTGCTTAATGCCATCCATATTAATTTTCTGAATCTTTTCACGCATTGCTTCACCCTGCTTGCTATTCGCAAATTTAGGATCAGAGCAAAACTTTTGCGTGGCATCTTGATCAATGCGGTCTAAAGATGCAATGCCCTCAGCGCGAAAGCTTTCTTGCATCACTTTATTAAATTTGGGATCATTTTTTTGTTGAGCAAATGCACTGTGATTAAATGCGCCAGCTAAAAAAATAAATCCACTAACAGCCAAGAGTTTTTTGATTTGTGTAATTTTCATGATCTATGTCTCTTATCTATTAGCGTTTTAAGCCTGGAGTTTCAACTGTGCCACCATTCGCTGTCTTAGCCATATACATCGATAGCGCAATAGTCACATCGGATCCATAAATTGGGAATGGGAAACGTTGTTGACGGTAGCAATCGTTTAATCGCTGTTGCATAGTCCAAAACTGACCACTTGAAACGCGATAAGCAGGCCAATAACCCCAACCTAAAGCTGCACCCTTTTGCTCTGTGATATTTGGCAAATCTTGGAGGCGAATACGTTTTCCATTTTCAGCATGACAAGAGGCGCATGAGAAATCCATTGGACCGCCTTGGAAGAAGAATGCACGCTTACCTAAGTCATACATCTCTTTTTCTTTTGGGTGTGCAGTACTAACTTTAATCTTCTCACCCTTAGACTGAGTAACTACGTAGGCAACAATGGCCTCCATATCTTTCTTTGGACCCTTTTGAAACGGGGCATCAATCATTTCTTGTGGATTGCGACCTTGCAATACTTGCATGCAAGTCATCAAGCGCGACTCCAAATCCTGCACCTTATTGGTATCTTTGAAATAGCGTGGTAACTGTGCGGCAGCACCCTTCACTACACCAGGCCCAAGCCCAAGATTGCATTGCTCCAAGGTGGCATTCTTAGGACCAGCTGGCTTTTTCCATAAATCTTCACCAGCCGCCTCATACAGTTCTGAAGGATTTCCATCTGCAATCATCTCTCGATATTTTGCAATATCGTCTGTAGCGCTATTTTGCGCTGACACAGAGGATGTCATTGTTAGTAAAGCGGCTACTAAACCTGTAGCCAACCCTAAGGTTAATTTACATTGCATTTCCTACCCTTTCAAAACCATCGAGGCGGTGAAGTTTGATTAAAGCTATGAACAATTAAGAAGCGGTTGCTTCGTCAGTGCGCTTGTCACCTTTGCTATCGTTCCAAGTTACAACAATCTTGTCACCTTTAGCGCCTTTGTACTTGAAGTTCAAGAATGGATCCTTTGAAACCGCAGGACCAAACTGACCATTAAATACATCTTTACCGTTAGCTTTAACGTTAATTGTGCTGATAAACCATGCTGGAATGGTCTTGCCTGAAGCGTCTTTTCGCTGGCCAGATTCCATATCATGCTTCATCAAAATTTTTACATCTACAGTTCCACCGTTTTCAGCAGCTCTTACGCGCATTGGATCAGCCATTTTGTTCCTCTTTTATTCTGTATAAATGTGAATTATTTAAATTGGTTTGCTATGGAATTAACCGCCACAGCCACCAAGCGTTACCTTGACTTCTTTAACAGTCATAAGCCACTTACCATCAGCTTTCACTAGACCGTAAACATTGGATGTTTGACCCATCTTGATACGGGTTGTCACAAAAGAATCAGTGCCGGCTGGGATAAAGAATTGAGCTGCCAACGCGCTTGGATTTTTTTCAACCAAGATTGCCATTTGCTCAGCCTTCAGCGTAGTTGTAATTCCCACTGGAACTACTGCACCATTTTCTGCAATGTCGGGCGCATTCAAAGTTACTGCTGAAGACTTTTCTGGGCTACCTGCACCCATGATCTTAAATACATCATCAAGACTCTTGCCCTCAAACGCAGCCTTATTCCACTCTTGTGCTTGCGCTACGCTGATGAGGCCAGTAGACGCCATCAGACCAAATACTGCCGAATACTTCATTAAACTGCGACGCTGCTGATTCATAAAAACTCCTTTATTAATCACTACCAAATAATTACATTAGCTATTTTGCTTCAAAACCATTCAATATCTACTAATTTGTCACTTATTTACCACCCGAAAGCATCCAAGTCACCAAAGTCTTGCGATCTTCATCGGATAGTTGGGCCTGAGGTGGCATTGGAATAGCGCCCCAAACACCAGATCCGCCATTCTTAACCTTGGCCATGAGTTTATCCAGGGCGCCACTTTGACCCTCGTATTTCTTCGCTATATCAGCAATGGATGGCCCCACCAGCTTGGCATTTGGTGCGTGGCAAGCGGAGCAGTTCTCATTCTTAAAGAGTGCCGCTGGGCCTTTGGTGTTCGCTGCATGAGTATCGGCAGCATGTTTTAGACCTTCACCCGATGATCCAGGCAATTGCTTGATGGGCGGCTTGGTGGTATCTGCCCCACGATAAGGGCCATACATGCGATTTTGCTCTGCAATATTTTCGTGAGCGTTACGCGCAAAATCTGGCAATGTAGAGCCAATCTGAACAAAAGGCACACAGTTATGCATGCAAGTATTGCCATTAACGTCAGGCTTGCCTGAAACATTCCAAAAGCCATGTTTTGTAGTCATGCCATTACGGTTAGGCATTTTGACTTCGGCAATATTGGTATTGCTCAACACAAAATCATCCGGAACAATCTCACCTAAGCTAAGAATGAATGCTACTAATGCGTATGTGTCATCCGGCGTAAGGGAGCGTGGTGCATTCCATGGCATAGCGCGATAGATGTAATCCCACAGTGTTGAAACCGTAGGCACCTTCATCAAGGTAGTACGTTGCGGCTGTTTCATGTCACCAAGAGAAGCCACCCGCCCAGTTTTAACGTCATCCTTGGTTGTGCCACCTGCAATTGGAGTAAAAATTTCATTTGACTCACCAAAGGTGCCGTGACAGCTTGCACATTTAGCTTCCCAAATATCTTGGCCCTTTGCAACGGAGCCCGATCCCTTTGGTAGACCCTTAAAGTCGGGACGTACATCAATATCCCATGCTGCAACTTCTGCTGGGGTGGCTACTCTTCCGATACCGGGAAATTTTGCAGGACCTGATTGTGCAATTGCAGAATGTGCAACTACAGTAAGGATTGCCGCAAAACCTAGGCGAACGCTAAATTTATCCAACTTGAACATTGCTCACCTCGCCATTTGAATCCAATTTCCATGATTGAATCGCATTGTTGTGATAGATCGATCTTGTACCACGCACATCTCTAAGCGCTTTAATAGCGGGCTGCACATAACCCGTATCGTCCATTGCGCGGGATTGAAGTATGGCGGGCGAGCCATCCCAAACCCAGTCAATATTGAAGCGTGTAATTGACTTGGTAAGGATCGGCGTTTCTAAACGTGCAGTACGCCAATTATTGCCGCCGTCAAATGACACATCAACCCGTTTAATCTTTCCACGTCCTGACCATGCCATACCGCTAACGTTATAAAAGCCTTTGTCTAACAATTGCTGGCCACCGGATGGGGTGGTTATCACTGACTTGCATTCTTGAATAGAAGCATATTGGCGATGGATACCATTTGGCATCAATTCAATATAGTGCACTGCCTCGTCTTTAGCATTCCATGGCATATCACCCACTTCAAGGCGACGCAACCACTTAACCCAACTTACTCCTTGTACCCCCGGCACCACTAGTCGCAAAGGAAAGCCGTTTTCAGGGCGTAACATTTCACCATTCATCGCCCAGGCAACGATAGTGTCATTAAGACAGCTCTCTAGGTTGATGGTTCGAGTCATTCCAGAACCATCGCCACCTTCAGCAAGCAGGAATTTCCCTTTTTTCAGGTCAGCTCCACACTCATCAAGCAATACCTTCAGGGGAACTCCGGTAAATTCGCAGCAGGAAAGCATGCCATGTGTATATTGAACGGTAGGTACGGCAACGTTGCCCCATTCCAGACCAGTATTAGCGCCACACTCAATGAAATGTGTTCGAGAAACTGAAGGTAGCCTCATCAAATCGTTCATCGTGAAAACACGTGGATTCTTAACCATGCCATTAATCATCAGGCGATGAGTTTCTGGATTGAGGTTGTACCAACCCTGGTGATGACGCTCAAAATGCAGGCCATTTGGGGTGATGGTTCCAAATAGTCCTTGTAACGGTGTAAATGCTACCGATGCTGCAGAAACACGTGTCAGGCCAGGTGATTCGCGACGTATTAAATTGGACTCATAAATAGAGGGTACTCCGTAAGGCATGGTTGCGACATTCTTACCGAGAGTGGTTTGCCATTCTTGCTTTTCTAAAATTGCAGGATCACCCTCACCGGCTGCCATAGCTAATGGGGCTGCAAGGCCGGCGGCGCCACCAATTGCTGACATAAATCCTTTGCGCAAGAAGCCGCGACGCTTTTCATCTAAGCCATTCGCATTGATATCCGCAATTAAGTCCTGAGATAAGAAATGCTCAGGCGCCTTAACTAACCGAGCTTGATTCTTGGGCTTCTCAACCGCAGTGATATCTTGTGCGCTGATCTCTATTTGTTTTTTAGTCATTTGAACTCTACTTGGATGAATAGAAGATGTAATAAATTAATGCAAGCTCTCGGCCATTTTGGCGCACACTGTTTGGCACATCTCTACCGTTGCGTTATCGGCAATGGAATAGTAAACAGTAGCACCCTCTTTGCGCCTTAATAAAATTCCAGCCTTATGAAGTGCTGATAAGTGACGCGATACATTTGCCTGACTCGAGCCACACATTTCTAAAACTTCAGAAACAGATTTTTCGCCATTACAAACCGCATACATGATGCGCAAACGAGATGGCTCAGAAAGTACATTGAAATATTCGGCCACACGAGAAAAAACTTTCTCCATTGATTTTGGAGAGAGATTTTTAGTTGCTTGCTTTACTTTAATTTTGCTATTCATGGGCCTGAAATACATATGCGTATATATGCATATATTGAACTCCTAAGTAACGCCGAGATATATAGTGGGATACCCTAGGCACTAAACACAATACAATCAAAACTAATGGATACCGATGCAATTCTTCTATCCTTAAAGCTTGCTTTTTGGACCATGGCTCTAATACTCCCTTTTGGGGTTTGGGTGGCCCATAGACTAGTTAGGCTCAATAAAAGTCGCCCCTGGATTGAGGCAGCTCTTGCCCTTCCCTTGGTTCTGCCCCCTACAGTGCTGGGCTACTACCTTTTAGTCGGACTGGGTGGCAAGACCTTTTTAGGCTTTCCCCTGGTGTTTTCATTCTTTGGGATCCTCATAGCATCCCTTATTGTTAACCTGCCTTTTGCCATCCAGCCGATACAAAGAGCTTTTGAGGCAATCAACCCAGAAATTCGTGAGGCAGCTCAGGTTAGCGGTCTGAGTAATTGGCAAATATTTCGCTTAATCGAGCTACCTCTAGCCTGGAGAGGTATTACAAGCGCCGCTGTACTGACTTTTGCGCATACCCTGGGTGAGTTCGGCGTTGTTCTGATGGTGGGCGGCGCTATTCCCGGTGAAACCAAGACTGTTTCAATAGCCATTTATGACAAGGTACAGAGCTTCGATACGGCTGGAGCTGGAATGCTTGCATTGTTATTGTTAGCAAGCTCCTTAATGGCTATTGCGATTTCATACGGAGTCTTTGGGCGTAACCCAACCCAAATTCACAAAGGTCGAGCCTAATGCTAAAAGTTAGACTTTCCCAAGCCCTGCCGATGCCGATTCAGGTCAAGTTTGAATGTGCGCCTGGTGAGCTTCATGCGCTGGTCGGACCCTCAGGAAGCGGCAAAACGACTGTTTTAAGAACAATTGCTGGGCTGAGAGCATCTAGCTCTGGATTAATTGAATGTGATTCTGAGATCTGGTTCCAAGGGGATGAACTTGGCGGTATAGCCAAATCCATTAGCGCATCTGAAAGGTCGTGTGGTTTCTTATTCCAGCAATACGCTCTATTTCCACATCTCACAGCCCTAGAGAATGTTTGCATCCCCCTTCAAAATTCTGGCCTTGATAAAGTAGAGCGAAAGCGGATTGCCCAAGAGTGGCTCAACCGTATGGGCATCTCCGAATTGGCTGATCGGATGCCTGGTCAGCTCTCAGGCGGGCAGCAGCAGCGTGTTGGTCTTGCAAGAGCATTAGCAAGGCAACCTAAAGTACTGTTATTAGACGAGCCATTTTCTGCAGTTGATGCGCCTACTCGCCAAGGCTTATATAAGACTCTTGCTGAGTTGCGTCGAGATTTGAATATTCCGATTCTATTAGTCACTCATGATTTGCGAGAGGCCGACTTGCTTGCTGATCGAATAACGGTAATTGATCATGGCATCAGTCTTCAGACTGCACACCCACAAATTCTTTTTCAAAAACCCAGAAACTCTCGAGTTGCAGAATTGGTTGGAATTAATAATATGTTCCACGGCGTCTTTAATGCAGGCAGCTTGAGTTGGGATGGATGCAAACAGAGTTTTACTGTCGCAGATAAGGGAAAGATTCCGCCTAATGTTCGGGTGGCATGGGTAATACCCCAAAGTGGTTTGAGCGTTCATAACGCCCACTCAAGCAATAGGGTTCCTGCGATCGTTGAGATGATGAGTACGCTAGGACAAATTGCCGTGATTCAATTTCGTATTACCGATAGCGAAAATAGACTCGAATGGGAAGCATCTGCTGCGGAAGTAAAAAGACTACGTATGGAGTTAGGATCTGAAATGTACGTAGAGTTAGACGGCAATCAAATCCACATCATGCCGCTAAGACCCATTAATGATCCGCGGCGCTTTATAGATCAATAGCGAAATGTGTTGCCTATTCGAAATAAGCAACACATTTCAAAACATACTCAATTTAACGCTACGCCAACCAAAGGACGGCCTTCAAGAGTCCAAAGGTATAAGGATCCATCGTATAGCTTTGTGGATTTATTACCAATTAATTCAGACATAACAAACCAGCCGCCAGCAGCTAAATGACCGCTATTGCAGTAACTAATTGCAGGTGCTTTTGCGTTGATACCATTTGCTGCAAACAAAGAGGTATAGGTGTTCTTATCCCAAAAGTAGAGCGCCCCCTTAGCTGGCTTTGCCAATAACTCAGGCGCTAGCTCTTTAGCGCCAGCAATATGGCCATATGAGCTCACATAATCACGCTTACTTAAGCCAAAATATTGAGTAGGCTGACGCGCATCAATTAGAGTCGATTTACCATTTTTAGAGGCAGCGGCAACTTGATCAGAGCTAGCAATCAACTCTTTTCGCTCACCTTTTGCAATCCAATTGCCAGCACCTTTAGCGGATGCATTGGTCACATATTCACGACCTTCCGCCAACCATCCGGCCATTCCCCCGTCTAATACGGCGATATTGTCTTCACCATAAACCTTAAATTGCCAATAAGCACGCAACGCCTCATCAATATCGGATATATCCAATCCAACAGGAACCAGCACAATTGGTTTTTCTGAATTAATGCCAGCAGCCTGAATAATTTTCTCAAAATCAGCTTTTTCCGGAATGAGATATTTGATTTTTTTACCATCAATCATTCGGTCCGCTCGCACCTTCTTAAAGTCAAGTAATGTTGACTCATTGATATGGCCCCCTACTTCAACTAAAAACTTTTTACCAGTCTTTTTGTCAACCTCAAACTCTGGTGAGCGTGTATAGCTGGCCACATCACCTCGGACTTCTAAAATTTGCACCTCTGACTGATTCAATGCTAACCAATCAGCGCTCACTACTGGACCAGGCAAAGTTATCGCACTTGCCAGATTGATTAAGCTGGCTAATGAAATGGAGAATACTAATCGGATCATTTTCATGTTTACTCCTTTATAAATTTGTTGCTGATAAATACTTGGAGAGATCGTCTATTAAGTTAATCTCACATTCTGTTAATACATGATGTTCTTTTGAATCCAAGGCTTGCTCTTTACTATTAAATAAAGTAGTGAGCTCAATGAGCCTTCTGTCTCGCGACTGAATTAAATCCGTTATCTCTGATTTATAAAGTTTGAGCATCGATTCAATCCACCGATATAAGAGTGCATATCTACCTCTTACTGCCATTTTGAAGTGGCTAATAAAATCTAAAACGGCATGCGCATCAACGATTGCCTCGCCAGTTACCCACTCATTGGTAGTAAATAGGCGCACTGGCAAACCCTGCTGATTCAGTGCAATACCAAGCAAGTGATAAAACTGCTGGCCATTTCTTTTAAATAGATGAAAGTGGCCGTGCTCTCCGCTAGACATTTCTTCACTGGAGTGCGAGTGATAATAAAACTCATAACCATGAAGATCATCTACCAAGTCATTCTTTGGATAATGCTGCCACTCAATAAATTCTTTGGCACCACCCAGCGCCACTTGGCATAAGTTAAGCCCCTTTTGGGCATAACCTAACTGTATCCCCGCAATTTCGTGGGCCGCACT
>JBJOJF010000236.1:0-3551 GCA_046046735.1 Pseudomonadota bacterium | reverse complement strand
GCTCCGGAAAGGAGCTTGCCTTTCATCACAACGATGGCGGGAGGGTGGAAGCTGGCTTTCAGGGTGGTGCAGGCGACTGTGTTGTTAGGGCTATTGCGATAGCTGCACGCTTGCCATACCTTCAGGTCTATGAAGACTTGCGCGCAGCTAATGCGCTCTATGCGGTTGAGCGCAACGATAAGTTGGCGCGAAGATTGACTGCAAAAGGTGCCTCACCAAGAAACGGGAATCATCGCAATGTGTTTCATAACTACATTCTGTCTCACGGTTTTGACTGGGTTCCGACTATGAAGGTGGGTGCAGGTTGTCAGGTACACATGCGAGCTAATGAGTTACCCACTGGCAGACTCATTGTGAAGGTTTCTAAGCACTTAACGGCTGTTATTGATGGAGTTATTCAAGATACGCATAACCCCTCTAGGGCTGGATCACGGTGTGTATATGGGTATTACATTAAGCGAGAAGACTAAAGAAAAAGCCCCTGAATATTCAGAGGCTTATTTCTCAAAGTCAGCCAAAAATGGCCTAAAACAGGGTCAAATCAGGTAAAAATTACCAGTTTCCGCTAGTTTTGCGTGATTTTTGTTCTAAAACTTTAGCTTCGCTAAAAGCAGTTGCCAATAGAACAAAAAAGTCTCTGATAGCGAATAAAGGCTTGAAGCTAAATGCTGGTGCCTGATGAAACTGTACTGAGTTTGCGTTTGCCATGGTGGGCTCCTTAAGGGTTAACCCTAATAATACCCTAATAATTGCTTCGTTGCAGCAATTTATACATTTTCAGTCTATTCAGTCTAAAAATCTCGATATTCAAGTTGCCAGAATTGCTCAAGGAAGCAAAGGTGCTATTGATATTCGTAGTTGATAATGTCCTATCTCCAATATCCAGCAAAGAATCCATTGACTGAGCATCACTTACCAGGAGGGAGACGCAAAGAGCGTTTTTTCTTATTCTCTTTGGCAGGAATCCAATTTACCCACATTTTGGATTTCATGATCATGATGCCTTTGGGTCCCGAGTTCATTCGGGAATTGAGTATTAATACTCATCAGTTTGGACTCTTACTTTCTTCCTATACTTTTGCCGCTGCTATAGCGGGCATCCTCGCAACTTATTTTATTGATCGGTTCGAGAGGCGAGTGCTGCTCTTAAGTTTGTATGCCTGCTTCATTATTGCCACCTTAGTGTGCGGACTTGCTCCTGATTACCATTCATTATTCATTGCGCGCGCATTTGCAGGAGCCTTCGGCGGAATTCTTGGTTCGCTTGTTCAAACTATCGTGGCAGATTCAATTCCATTTGAGCGAAGAGGTAAGGCCCTGGGAACTGTGATGTCGGCATTCTCAATTTCAACGGTAGCAGGCGTACCCTTGAGTCTATTTTTGGCTAATAACATTCCATCCCTTGGATGGCGAGCTCCGTTTATTTTTATCGCTTTGATTTCTAGTGCAATCTTATATTTAGGTTATCGAAATATTCCCAAGATAGAAGGCCATCTAGACCATGCGCATGAGGGTAGCCGCTTAAGTCAAATCTGGAATATCTTCGTTGCGCATCAACACTTGCGAGCGTTTGTATTCATGGCATTAATTATGATGACTGGATTTTCTGTAATCCCGTATATCGCCTTGTATCTCACCTCTAACGTAGGCATAGACAACTCTTACATTTCATTGATTTACCTATGTGGAGGAATCGCCACTCTGATGTCCTCACGCATTATTGGTCACATGGCAGATCGTTACGGCAAAGTCTATATATTTAGAGTGCTGGCTATTATTAGTTTGATTCCTTTGCTAGTTACTACCAATTTGATGCCGGTACCTTTATGGGTCGTATTAATTAACTCCACTACCTTTTTTATCCTGGTCTCGGGACGCATGATTCCAGCAATGGCGATTGTTAGCCAGGTAGTGGATGCCAAAATACGCGGGACCTTTATGAGCTTGGTTGGCTCGGTACAGATGCTAGCATCAGGTCTGGCCTCAGTGATTGCAGGTATTGTTGTGACCATCGGCGCCGATGGAAAAATGGAACACTACAACTTGGTTGGTTATGGTGCGGCGGCTTGTGGCTTGCTTACATTCTGGTTGGTGGGATATATTCATACTGATAAGCAGGCAAAGCAATAATGCCAATATTAGATATTTAGAGAAAGACTTCGATGATCACATTTAAACGACCTGACGGTCAGTCAAGCAACGCATATTTAGTAGAGCCTACTGACGCTAAAAATGCGCCTGGCGTAGTGGTCATCCAGGAATGGTGGGGACTTGATGACGAGATTAAAAACGTCGCTGATCGTTTGGCAAAAGCAGGTTATCGCGCACTGGTGCCAGATCTTTACCGTGGCAAATTGGCCATTGAGGCTAATGAGGCTGAGCATTTAATGAATGACTTGAATTTCGGTGATGCCGCAAGTCAGGATATTCGTGGCGCCGTGCAATATCTGAAATCTACCGGCAGTAGTAAGGTGGCCGTGACTGGTTTTTGCATGGGTGGTGCGCTAACCGTTCTTTCTGCAGGCTTGGTTCCGGAATGTGATGGCACGGTGGTCTGGTACGGTTACCCTCCCTTGGAGTATGTCGATGCACAAGCCATTAAAAAACCCATGTTGGCGCACTGGGCTCTGCATGATGAGTTCTTTGCAATCTCCGGCGTAGATCAACTAGAGGAAAAGTTAAAGCAAGCAGGGGTTGATTATGACTTCCAGCGCTACGATGCAAAACATGCATTTGCAAATCCCAAATCAGAAACTAGAGGCTTGCCTCCGCTGCAATATAACCCTGAGGCAGCTAAGTTGGCCTGGGAGCGCACTTTAGAATTTCTGCGTACTCACTTATCTAAGTAAGCACTTCGTTTAACAATTATTTTATTTACCAGCTATGCATCTTTTTGCCGAAAATCTTGCAGTAGAAATTTCTGCTTACTATCGTAACCTTGCACTTGGCCATGGCGTCATTCCAAAGGTATTTACTCTCGTTAATACCCAAGGCGATCAATACCTATTCTTTATAGATGATCTCGACATGGAAAAAGATGAGGAGAATCTCTTTTTGGCTTATATCGTGCAACAGCATGATGCCGTCTGTTATGCAAGGGGCACTTTGGTCATTCTTGATAAGTCACAACAATTGATTGAATTTGCTGTGATCGATAAGGATGATGATGAGGCAATTGTTTGCTCTGCTGAGTTAACCAGGGATATTGATGACAAGCCAGTAGGTTTAACTGAGTTTGAGAAGACGCTTGCCCCGAAGAAAACAATCTTCTTTAGTGGCTTATTTGACCCAATTGAGCTGTCTCAAGACAAGGAAGAGGACTTTGAGAGTCTTTGGAGTGAAATGAAGCCAAAGATTCTGCATAGAACCATGGGTATCTGATTGCCTATTGAAAAAGGGCTTATTAGTCCCCATATAGGTCTTATGTGGAGTATTTGGTGCCCAGGAAGGGACTCGAACCCCCACAACCTTACGATCGCCAGCACCTGAAGCTGGTGCGTCTACCAATTTCGCCACCTGGGCATGCCGTTATTATAAAGGTATGCGCCTTT
>JBJOJF010000235.1:0-2621 GCA_046046735.1 Pseudomonadota bacterium | reverse complement strand
GCCAAAGTGACTCATCATGATGCGCATGATCAGGGTTACCATGCATACCAAATAAACGTAGTGAACTCATAATCTGCACTTGAGCTCTGGTTGCTGCATCTGGGTCAATATCAACCTTATTGATCACTATCAGATCAGCAATTTCCATCACCCCTTTTTTGATCGCCTGCAGATCATCACCTGCATTAGGGAGCTGCAATAGAACGAACATATCAGTCATTCCGGCTACGGCAATTTCGCTTTGGCCTACGCCAACCGTTTCAACAATAACCACATCAAAACCCGCGGCCTCAGCAACTAACATGGCTTCACGAGTTTTTTCAGCCACGCCCCCTAAGGTGCAAGAGGATGGGCTAGGTCGAATAAATGCATTCTCTAAAACTGAAAGTTTCTCCATCCGAGTTTTATCACCCAGAATAGAGCCGCCAGATAAGCTGGATGATGGATCAATTGCTAGGACAGCGACACGGTGGCCTTTCTCAATGAGATAAAGCCCCAGAGTTTCTATGAGGGTCGACTTACCGACTCCAGGCACTCCAGATATACCCAAGCGAAATGATTTGCCAGTCTTTGGCAATAAGGTATTAAGCACCTCATCAGCGCGCTTGCGATGGTCCATACGGGTGGACTCAAGCAAAGTAATAATCTTAGCCAATGCTCGTCGCTGTTTAAGCGATGGAGCATCGGTGAGATCATTCACCAAAACTTGGTCAACCGGTTCAAGCACGCTCAATATCCGGATTAGGCAGGTTTTGCAGATTTACGAATCTGCTCCAACACATCTTTAGCTGAGGCGGGGATTGGTGTACCAGGACCATAAATACCCTTTACACCTGTCTCATAGAGAAACTCATAATCTTGTCTCGGAATCACGCCACCTACGAATACGATAATGTCATCAGAGCCTTGCTTTTTTAGCTCAGCAATAATTGCGGGAACCAAAGTTTTATGACCCGCAGCAAGCGTGGAGATTCCTAGGGCATGGACATCGTTCTCAATCGCTTGACGCGCGCACTCCTCCGGAGTTTGAAATAACGGACCAATATCTACGTCAAACCCCAGGTCGGCGTAAGCAGTGGCAACAACTTTTGCGCCACGATCATGACCATCTTGACCAAGCTTTGCAATCATCACACGTGGGCGACGACCAAAGTCTTTTGCAAAATCAGCGATTTCAACTTTTAATTTTTCCCAGCCTTCTGCTGAGTCATAAGCAGCTGCATACACACCAGTCACCTTTTGAGTATCGGCGCGATGGCGCCCGTAAACTTTCTCCAACGCATCAGACACTTCACCAACCGTAGCACGCAAACGAATTGCTTGCACCGCTAATTCCAATAAGTTGCCGGTGTTATCTTCTGCAGCCTTAGTTAGCGCTTCTAATGCAGCTTCAACTTTTTTGCCATCACGTTTTGCTTTGATGTCTTTCAAACGGGCAACCTGGCTTTCGCGGACCTTATCGTTATCAATCATCAAGACATCAACAAGATCTTCTTTACCAAGCTTATATTTGTTCACACCAACAATCACGTCGGAACCAGAGTCGATCTTGGCTTGCTTTTCTGCAGCCGCAGCTTCAATTTTGAGCTTAGCCCAGCCGCTTTCAACCGCTTTAGTCATACCGCCCATAGCATCAACTTCTTGAATAATTTCCCAGGCCTTATCTGCCATTTCCTGAGTCAAGTTCTCCATCATGTAAGAACCAGCCCATGGGTCAATTACGCTAGTAATGTGGGTCTCTTCTTGGAGTATTAATTGAGTATTCCGAGCAATACGGCTAGAGAATTCTGAAGGTAATGCAATCGCTTCATCAAAAGAATTCGTATGTAAAGATTGGGTACCACCGAATACCGCTGCCATTGCTTCAACTGTTGTACGCACCACGTTGTTATAAGGGTCTTGCTCAGTCAGAGACCAACCTGAAGTTTGGCAATGCGTGCGTAACATTAAGGACTTCGGATTTTTTGGCTCAAAAGACTTCATGATCCGCCACCACAACAAGCGTGCAGCCCGTAACTTAGCAACCTCTAAGTAGAAGTTCATACCGATCGCAAAAAAGAATGAGAGGCGCCCAGCAAATCCATCAACATCCAAGCCTTTAGCCAATGCAGTCTTTACATACTCCTTGCCATCAGCCAAAGTAAATGCCAATTCGAGAACTTGATTAGCCCCCGCTTCTTGCATGTGATAACCCGAAATTGAGATCGAGTTAAATTTGGGCATATGTTTCGCGGTGTACTCAATGATGTCACCGATGATGCGCATGGAAGGCTCAGGTGGGTAGATATATGTATTGCGAACCATGAACTCTTTCAGAATGTCATTCTGAATTGTTCCGGATAACAGCTCCTGCTTTACACCTTGCTCTTCACCCGCAACGATATAGCCAGCCAACACAGGCAATACCGCGCCATTCATTGTCATAGAAACAGATACCTTATCGAGCGGAATGCCGTCGAACAGAATCTTCATATCCTCAACCGAGTCAATTGCAACGCCGGCTTTACCAACATCACCCGTTACACGAGGGTGATCCGAGTCATATCCGCGATGTGTTGCCAAATCAAATGCAACAGATACTCCTTGTCCGCCGGCATCAAGCGCTTTGCGATAAAACGCAT
>JBJOJF010000234.1:0-17553 GCA_046046735.1 Pseudomonadota bacterium | reverse complement strand
TAACGCTGCTTTTGCGGCAGCAAGAGTGGCGCCGGCAGAGCGTCGTGATCGCTCCACCATGGGCTCACTCCAGGGGAAGCCAATTTCTTGCTGCTCTTTACTGCTTAGGCTTCCAGAGATTACTTTGACGAGATATCCGGGATCGTGCGCATATAGTATTTGCGTGTCAGTAATGGCTGGAGCCTCAACGAGCTCAAGTCCCGCTAGTTTGGTGACAAGATTGCGTAACTGGCTGTACTTTTCCATCGGAAAGCGGTGTCCCGGTGGAAGTGGTAAAACATAGTGGTCGGTATAAAAAGCTTTCAAAGGCTGTCTTTAGTATGCGGTTTGCATAAGAGTCTATTCGTTTTTTTATAGGTAGGTATGTCTCGATCTGAAAAATCAGGTTTCAAGGGAAATAAATCATTCTTACCCAGTAAGACCTGTCTGGTCTGCGGCAAGGAGATGACTTGGCGGAAATCGTGGGCCAAAAATTGGGAAGAGGTGAAATATTGCTCTGATGCTTGTCGCTCTAAAAAATTACCCATTAGTCAGCCGAACCTCTAATACATGAGTACATTAATTTACTGGTTTCGCAATGATTTGCGTCTGACTGATAATCCCGCCTTTACTCAGGCATGCCTCACTGCGGACCACCTTTTGCCGGTGTATGTGCATGACTCAAAAGAACAAGATACTGTTTATGGTTTTGAGCGACAGGGGTCTCACCGAAAAGCCTTCTTGAGAGCTTCGCTGGATGATTTGAGGGTTCAGCTGCAATCACTAGGCTCCGATCTTCTGGAGTTTGAAGGTCAGCCGCAAGAAGTGCTTCTACGCTTAGTCAGCACAGCGAATGCGGATGCAATTTATTGCGAGCAAATTGAGGCCCCAGAAGAAATATCGCAATTGACATCGCTGCAAGAGCAGGGCATCGATGTAAAAGAGTTCTGGCAATCGAGCATGTTGGATCCCCAGGATTTACCATTTGAACTTCACCAGATGCCGGATGTGTTTACGGCATTTCGTCGAGAAGTCGAGCGTGCTCAATTGAAGTTTGCCAACCCTATTGTTGCTCCTGGGCGCGTCCCTCCATTACCTGTTTCACTACCTGATGGCATGCATGAGAAAGGGCTCGAGTTTGTAGCCCATCCCTATCTTTTGGGTGGCGCTAGTCATGCCCAAGCCCACCTTAAGCAGTATTTTGAGCGTCGACTGCCTGACAGTTATAAAGACACACGCAATCAACTGATTGGGCGAGATTACTCCAGTAAGTTTTCAGCATGGTTGGCATTGGGCTGTATCTCAGTGCGCGATATAGCTGCGCAGCTCAATGAGTATGAAGATGCCTTCGGTGCTAATGATGGCACTTACTGGCTTTGGTTTGAATTGCTGTGGCGTGATTACTTCCGTTTCATACACTTTAAGTATGGCCAGAAGTTATATCGTGGAGGCGGTTTAACTGGCCTTCCAGCGAAGGTATTCCATCGACCCAGCTTTGAGCAATGGCGCAGCGGAAATACGGGGGTTGAATTGGTGGATGCAGCGATGCATGAATTGCATCAAAGCGGTTATCTATCTAACCGCATGCGCCAGATAGTGGCAAGTTATTGGATATACGATATGAAGGGGGATTGGCGTGCTGGTGCTGCGTGGTTTGAGTCCCAGTTGATTGACTATGATGTTTACAGTAATCAGGGGAATTGGCTGTATATCGCTGGTCGCGGTACCGATCCTAGAGGGGGTAGACCCTTTAATGTCGCCAAACAAACTCAGGATCATGATGCCGAAGGCGTCTACCGCAAACTCTGGCTAGACGCCCGCTAAGTTTTTTATATTTCTGCAACTTCGGCGTACTGCTGCAGCACTTCCAAAGAGACCTTCTCTAAGGCTTTGATATGAGTGCTCTCTAGCTTAATCATCGGCGCACAATTAGCTTCTAGTGCTTCGATCCAGCGGTTTAAGCAAAGACACCATTGGTCGCCTGCAATCAAGCCAGGGAATTGATATTCAGGTCTAGGTGTAATCAAATCATTGCCGCGCTTGAGGCTGAATTCTAGAAAGTCATTGCTCACAACTGCGCAGACTAAATGACTTCCAACATCTTGCTCATTAGTCTTGCAGCAGCCGTCTCTGAAAAATCCAGTTAGTGGCTCAAAGGAGCACGGAACAAGTGGTTGGCCTAATACGTTCAGGGGTAATTCAGTCATTGTGAATATTCTCGAATGGGTAAATTGGTAATTAAAAGAAATTTATGGGCTTGGATAAAGCGTATGCGATAGGGCGCGTCCCGAAGAGTCCACTTTAACTAAGATCATGTCACCCGAGCCCAATACTTTGCCGGTGAATGATTCAATATTGACATGGTGGGTCACCATAATCATGGGTGCTTTGGGATGCTTGCTGCGTTCAATCCGAATCAGTTTTGATAGCTCAGCAGTTTGTTTTTGTGCTTGACTCATATCATCAAAAAAAGATCCGAGTGCCGCCTCTTTGACTACCGGCCCCTTATTAAGCAGGGTTGCCGTGTCTATGCATCGACACCAAGGGCTGCTATATACCTGAGCCTGACGAATGCCTTGTTTGGATATCCAGTCACCTATGGCAACGGCCTGTTTCTTGCCGCGCTCTCCGAGATTGCGTTGCGTGGAGCACTCCGTCAATTGATAGCCTTGGGGATCGCCATACCCCGGGGCATCGGCATGACGCATTAACAAGACATGTTGACCATCTTGCATTGCGCTACTGAATGGAGTCTGAGCAATACTCTGCGAACTTAGCAGTGTGATGAAGATGCATAAGATTGAAGATAGAGTTTTCATAGAGTGATTTACCAGGGAAGTCTTTCGCCCGAGTAGCTGATAAAGCTACCC
This sequence comes from Pseudomonadota bacterium, assembly GCA_046046735.1. GTDB lineage: Bacteria > Pseudomonadota > Gammaproteobacteria > Burkholderiales > Burkholderiaceae > Polynucleobacter. Next base: position 14,704 of record JBJOJF010000234.1, on the reverse strand, counting down.
GAATCCTCTTTATTAAGGGAGAGAAGCACATTGAGCATATCGCTTCCAGCGTCCAAAGGAGGTCTGCCAATTTGCTCACCTTTAAAAGGCTTGGATAAGCGTGAATTCACTGTGCCTGGATGGAGTGCAACGAGAGCGGTATTTGGCTTGGTTCTAGAGAATTCAATCGAAGCCGTCTTAATCAGCATGTTTAGTGCTGCTTTAGAAGCGCGGTAGCTATACCAACCGCCCAGGCGATTGTCTTCTATGCTGCCAACCTTCGCTGAGAGCGTTGCCATCACAGAGTGGGCAGGATCCAGTAATTTAGAAAAGTGCTTAATGGTTAAACCAGGGCCAATCGCATTAATTTGCATCAGCATTTGGAGTTGTTCAGCGTTGAGATCATCCAATTTCTTTTCTGGCATCCAATGCTCTGAATGCAGTATGCCAATCGTATTAATAATCAGTTGAAAGGGGCCTTCACTGGCCAAGCTGGTAGCAGCAGATTCAATCGTGCTGAGATCCTCATAATTAATGGGATGGGGTGAATTGCGATGAATGCCATATACCGCTTCGCAAGAAGGGTGATTTTCCAGGAGCTCAACAAACGCAGATCCAATGGTTCCCGAGGATCCAATGATCAAAGCACGAAAGGGTGACGAAACTAGGGCCATATTGGCAGTGCCTCAAAGGGTGGAAAATTGGTGCCCAGCTAGTTTATTGAATAAGTCTTAAACTTGCTCGATGGGTACCCAGACTTCTAAATCTCTTTCTGAGGCAGATCTTTCACGCTTGGTGGAGAAGGCCTGGGAGGATCGCACGCCTTTTGATGCGATAGAGCAAAACTTTGGCCTAAGTGAACCCCAGGTAATCGCGGTCATGCGCAAGGAGCTCAAGCGAAGCTCTTTTAATCTCTGGCGTAAGCGGGTAACTGGTAGGGCGACAAAGCATGTCGCATTGAGAAGTAAGTTGGTTACTCGTGCATATTGCTCAACGCAATACAAACAAAAATAATCTCGATGAAAAAGTTGACGATGTTTTACGATGGTCTTTGCCCGCTGTGCCAGGCAGAGATTCTATTTTTATCGAGTCGCAATCAGGCGGGGCTACTTAGTTTTGTTGATGTGAACTCTACCCAATATCGACCACAGGAAATTGGCATCAGTTGCCAACAAGCCCTAGATTCGATGTACGCCCAATATGAAGATGGTGAGCTTATTAATGGTGTGGATGTTTTCTCGGCTGCGTATGAGCGCGCTAACTTGCCTAAGTTGGCTTGGGTATTTTCACGTCCAAGCCTACGTCCAGTATGGATGAGCGCTTATCGATTTTTTGCAAGAAATCGCCATGCGATTTCTAGTGTATTTGGCCCCACAGCATTGTGGATTGTTCATTCGGTGAATAAAAAAAGATAGGACAAATATGAAGCGCTTCTTCAATAGCAGTCTTGCCTTGTTCTTGGCGCTCTCTCTGGGTGCAGGTTTTAGTTCGGCAAAGAATTTAGCGCATATTGAAGGTGCAATTAATCAAGTCCAGCCGCAAGGTACTGGCAGATTGAACTTTTGGGGCTTTCATGTTTATGACGCTACCCTATACAGAGCCTCTGGGAAAGATTCTTCGGAGTTTGCTTTAGATATTAAGTATCAAAAATCATTCTCCGGCGCGGCAATTGCAAGCCGTACTGCAGATGAAATGAAAAATATTGGCGTACCTGAGAGTCAGGCCGCAAGCTGGGGCAAGGAGTTGGCTGCAATTTTGCCTAACGTGGAGCCCGGGCAAACTCTGACTGGGGTGTACTCCCCAAAGCAAGGTACTACTTTGTTTTATGACGGCAAAAAAATTGCTCAAATTCCAGGGTCTGAATTTTCAAAAGCTTTTTTTGGGATCTGGCTTGACTCTAAGACCAGCGTTCCTAAGTTAAGGGCAGAACTGCTTGGAAACGGCTGCCCACCACCATTAATTTCAGGAGCTTGTTAAATGCGTAAGACTATTCTCACCTTCAAGTTCATTCTTGGGTTTTTTTTGGCGATGAGTTTGTTTGCCTGCTCATCACCGACGGTAAAACAGTACGCCCAAGAAACCCCTAAGTTAGATCTAAGTGAATACTTCAATGGCACTATCGATGCGTACGGGATTTTTACCGATCGCAATGGAAATGTAAAAAAGCGCTTTACTGTTTTATTGGTTGCTAAGTGGTCCACTGTAGATGGCAAAAAAACGGGCATTCTTGATGAGAGCTTTGAGTACTCCGACGGCACTAAGCAAAAACGGATTTGGACTCTAGTCGAGACTGCTCCAGGTGTATATAGCGGAACGGCTGATGATGTTGTTGGCAGTGCTATAGGTGAATCTGCAGGAAATGCCTTGAATTGGACCTATACCTTAGCCTTACCTGTCGATGACTCGATTTACCACGTGCAATTTAATGATTGGATGTATCTTGTTACACCAAAGGTCATGATCAATAAAGCGAAGATGAGTAAGTTTGGGATTGATCTGGGCGAGGTTACTCTGAGCTTTTACAAGCGTTAAACGTAGCCATTCATGAAGGTGAATTTTTGAAAAAGCTTGTTCTTATTCTGGGTGATCAGTTAGATATTGATAGCCCCGTAATAAAAAATCTCAACCCCAAGACCGATCGGGTTGTCATGATTGAGTCTATCAATGAGGCTCAGTATGTTTGGTCTCACAAAGCAAAGATTGTCTTGTTCTTGTCAGCTATGCGGCACTTTGCAAAGCAGTTGGAAGAGCGGGGTATACCTCTGCAATATATTCCACAGTCCCCAAAGTCAATTGGCGATACTCTGCGAGACATTATTGCGAAAGATAAATGGACGCATCTAGTTTGTCTTGAGCCGGGTGAATATCGACTCAAGTGTGAAATTGAATCCTTGGCTGCAGATTTAAAAATTGAATTAGAAATGCAGGAGGACCCGCATTTTTATTGTTCGCGCCAGGAGTTTGCCAACTGGGTTGCTGGTAAGAAAGAGTTGCGTCTAGAGTATTTTTACCGCCTGATGCGTAAGACCCACAATATCCTGGTCGATAAGGAAGGTAACCCTGAAGGTGGTCAATGGAATTTCGATCGAGATAATCGCAAGCCTTTTCCAAAAAAAGGCCCAGGCTTAATTCCACCTCCAGAATTCTTTGAGCCTGATGCGATTACTCGTGAAGTGATTGCTCTAGTTGAGAAAAGCTTTCCGAATCATCCGGGTTCTTTAAAACACTTCCAGTGGCCTGTAACGCGTGATCAGGCATTACAAGCATTAGAGGGGTTTGTTAAGCATCGTTTGGCGACCTTTGGTATCTATGAGGATGCTATGTGGACTGATACCCCATTTGGTTGGCACTCTCTGTTGTCAAGTGCAATGAACTTGAAGTTGCTCAATCCCAGAGAAGTGATTGCCGCAGTGTTGCATGCTTGGAAAAAAGAAAGTCTAGACCTCTCCACGGTTGAAGGATTCATTCGACAGATCTTAGGTTGGCGAGAGTTTGTGCGGGGGATGTACTACCTGGATATGCCCCAGATGGCCGAGGATAATTTTTACAATCATCGTAATGCGTTGCCGGATTGGTATTGGACTGGTGATACCAAAATGCATTGCATGAAAGAAGCGATTGGCCAGACTCTAGAGTACGGTTATGCACATCACATTCAGCGGCTAATGGTCACTGGTAACTTTGCACTGCTTGCAGAGATTCTGCCGAAAGACGTATGTGACTGGTATCTCGCTATTTATATCGATGCAATCGAATGGGTTGAGTTGCCCAATACTGCTGGCATGGCCTTGTTTGCCAGTGGCGGCCGCTTTACCAGTAAGCCTTATATTGCCAGCGGTGCTTATGTCAAAAGAATGAGCAATTATTGTGATTCTTGCCAATATAAGCCGGAAGTTCGTTTTGGTCCCGATGCTTGCCCGATGACTACGCTTTATTGGAATTTCTTAATTAAGCATCGTAAGCAATTTGAGGCAAGCCCCCGAACCAGGCTAATGACTGCCAATTTATCCAGAATTGAGGAGTCGGATCAGAAGTCTATCCAGGAGCACGCCAAGACCCTTTTGACCAATCTAAATGCACTGTAGTCTGGGGCGACACAGTTTTTAGTTTTGTGTCACACTTTGAGCAGTTAAATCAAGAGCTTAAAGATTGCAATGCGAATAGAAGATGCCGATCCAGCAAGGCATGCTGGAATTGAATACCCCATGGAAGTGGGTGCCCCAGTTTTTGCTCCTATCAAGGTTATGGAGGAGAAAGACAAGGCAGTGAATGTGGCTCGTCAAAATGCCAAGCTTGAATATGATCGGATCATGGAGCAGGCTGAAGTATTAATGAAACAAGCCCGCGCACTTCAAGCTCGATTAGATGCTACCGAAATGGTGCATAGCGCTAAATTTAGTTTTAATCCTTTGCATGGCAAGGTCTACCATCTCTATTTTGATAGTCGCATTGGCGCCAATGTACTCATTCAAAATGGGCCGGATCAGTGGACTTGTGGCATTCCGAGTGCTTGGACGTATTCAATGGCGGTTAAAAAGTTGGGTGATAGTACGTGGGCAGTAGTTGAAGATGACGAAGAGCCAGATACTGCACTTACAGTAAGATAAATTTTCTGTTTAAAAAAATAATAAAGGTGACTTGTGACAACTGCTCGAATTGTTAGTCTTTCTGAACTTGGTAATGCTGATGTAATTCAATTGATCGATAAAGATCTGCCTGCTCCTGCTAAGGGTGAAGTGCAGCTGCGCCAAACTGCCATTGGCTTTAACTTTATTGACGTATACCAGCGCTCCGGTGTGTATCCCTTAGAGCTGCCTACAGGCCTTGGTCATGAGGCGGTTGGAGTTGTTGAGGCGGTTGGTGAAGGGGTTGCCCGTTTTAAGGTTGGCGATCGCGTGATGTATATGAATGCGGGTATTGGTGCTTATGCCAGCGCCAGAAATGTGGCTGTCGATAAGTTGGTTGCTGTTCCAGATAATGTTTCAGATGAGGTAGCGGCAGCGGTATTTTTTAAAGCCATGACTGCTCAATACTTAATCCAAAAAACCTACAAGGTTAAAACCGGTGATGTTGTTTTGGTTCATGCTGCAGCTGGTGGCGTGGGGCAGATCTTGGCGGGTTGGGCTAAATCATTGGGTGCATTTGTCGTAGGTACAGTCGGATCAGAAGCAAAGATGGCTGCAGCTAAAGAGGCGGGCTGTGATGCCGTGGTGGATTACTCTAAGCCGAATTGGGTTGAAGAAGTGGTTAAGGCAACTGGCGGCCGCAAGGCTAATGTTGTTTACGACTCTGTAGCTAAAACTACATTCTTGGGCTCTCTAGACTGTGCTGCTCCCTTTGGTACTGTTGCCTTATTTGGTGCAGCATCAGGCCCGGCTCCTGAAATTCAACCAGAGATTTTGAACAAGAAGGGTTGCCTCTTCTTAACAAGACCATCAGTGTTTCCGCACAATGCCACTCCCGAGTTGCTACAAGAAAATGCGCGCGCTGTGTTTGAGGCCATTGCTCAGGGTAGGGTTAAGGTTCAAATTGGCGCTAAATTTTCTCTGGAGCAGGCGGCTGAGGCTCACAAGGCTGCCGAGGGTAGAAAAGTATCAGGTGCTATTGTTATAGTTCCTTAAGCACTTTTCTTGATGTAATTACATAACGGGTGGACGCATGAGTTACTTACTGAAATTAATTTTTGTGATGGCTTGTGCAGTCTCCGCGGTAAATGTTCATGCTCAAATTCCGGGGACGCAATATTCCCAGGGAATTTCTTATATCTCTGGTGGTGTAGGCGAGGAAGAGTCGCAAGCCATTTTGGCTGAGGCTAAGCAGTGGCCTTTATTGCTTGAGTTATCCCAGCTGGAGAATGGTCGCGGAGTATGGATTTTTGGTGCAAATGTCAAAATCCAAAATACTTCAGGCAAAGTGATATTCGATGCTCAGGCTGATGGCCCTTATCTCCTTATTAATTTGCCCGTTGGTGAATATTCGATTGAAGCCTCTTATCAAGGGGTCGTTCAAAAGAGGGGCGTAAGTGTAAAGTCCAACTCCCCTCAAAAGATTTCTATCTTTTGGAAGTGAAGCCCCTTCCGCAATACCGCTATTCAAGATACCTAGAACCTAATCTATCTTTATGAGTATTGACTTGCTTGATGTGCGGAAGCAGCTTGCTCCATCGGGCGTTTTATCAGCCTCTGTTTATTTAGGTAATTTTTTATTGGTCACTGGCCGCTACTCCTCTGGAGAGCCTACTGGCATTGCCCCCGATGTTTGTCGCATGGTCGCTGAAGCACTCGATGTGGATCTAGATCTCATGGGTTTCATGACCCAGGAAGAGGTGGTAAGTTCGGCGGCTAGTGGTCGTTGCGGTATTGCACTCGTGGGTTCTGATCCTGCTCGCGCTAAGCAGGTAACGTTTACATCTGCCTATGTCGAGTTAGAGGCTAGCTATTTAGTTCCTGCTCACTCAGCGATTGAGAATATTGAGCAAGTGGATCGGCCTGGGATTCGTATCGCCTCATTCGCCAATAGCGCTTACGATCTTTGGCTTCAACGAAATTTAAGGCACGCATCGCTAGTTCATGCGGACAGTGTTGCAGCTAGTAACGAGCTGTTTGTTAGTGAGCAACTCGATGCCTTGGTCGGCCTAAAAACGGGATTAATAGCCGTCTCCCGTGATATCCCGGGCTCAAGGGTTCTAGATGGTCAATTTACTGGGATAGAGCAAGCCATTTCAAGCCAAAAATCCAATTTGGCAGCAATTCAGTTTTTAAATGCATGCGTTAGGGAGTGGATTTCTTCTGGCGCTATTGCTGATTTAATCGCTCGATACCGAGTTCAAGGGGTTGCTCCTGCGCCCATAGCGAATAAAGATCCTTCCTGAGCGGATCCGCAGGATAAAGGTGGTATCGGCGCAGATTGCTCTGACCCCGCTTATAATCTCCTAAGCAATTGAATTAAAAGAAATTTATTCTTCAAATCCTGATTTGGGTAGTTTGACAGCCTCCAGGGGCTCTTGGACAATGCCCGGAGTGGTTTGATTCAAGCCATTTCTGCCAATGACATCCAAATATTCCTCACCCTCGCAGCCTAAGACGCCGATTCTTGAAGCGCGATCTATTGCGTGCGTGCGTGGTGAACGAGAGTTATTTTCTGGCCTGAATTTGCAGCTTTTTCCGGGAGAATGTTTGCATATTCGCGGAGAAAACGGCGTTGGTAAAACGAGTTTGTTGCGTTTGTTAACCGGCCTGTCATCGCCGGATGCTGGACAAATTCTTTGGGCTGGAAAGTCTATTAAGGAAGATGCGCAGACCTATCATCAAGAGCTCTTATTTTTAGGTCATCGTGACGCCCTAAAGGAAGATCTGACTGCGATTGAAAATCTGCGGATGTATGCCGCTATCGATGGAGTCGATCTAACTGATGAGGCAGCCTTACAAGTTCTCTGGCGCTTCGGTTTAAGAGGGCGAGAGGATCTTCCGGTTAACTGTCTCTCAGCTGGTCAGAAGAAGAGGGTGTTGATGGCGCGAATGGTTTGTCGCCGTGCGCAAATCTGGATCTTAGATGAGCCCTTTAATGCTTTAGATGTCCAAGCAGTTCAAGAGCTGCTCGACTTAATTGTTGATCATGTTGCCAATAACGGTTCGGTGGTGCTAACTAGTCATCAGCCGCTTTCTATTGCTAATTTGAAGGTACTCGATCTATGAGTGCTTTTCTAACAATTATTCAACGTGACTTATTGCTCGTCATGCGTCGTAAGAGTGAGGTCTTAACGGCATTATTTTTCTTTGTGGTGGTGACGAGCTTGTTTCCGCTGGGTATTGGTGCTGATGCTGCGCTCTTAAGAAAGATCGCTCCAGGCATTATCTGGGTAGCTGCATTGCTTTCTACCTTATTAGGCTTGCAGAGGATGTTTGCTGCCGACTATGCTGACGGCACCTTAGAGCAATTGGTTTTATCGCCGAATTCTTTTACGGCTCTTGTATTTGGAAAGATCGTAGCGCACTGGATTGTTTGTGGATTACCTTTAGTTCTATTGGCGCCCATTATTGGTCTGCAATTTGATCTAGATTTTGACTCTCTCAAGATCCTGATGGCAGCCCTATTATTGGGCACACCTGTTTTATCATTACTGGGGTCTATCGGTGCTGCCTTAACCCTTGGAGTGAGAGGAAGTAGCGTGTTAATGAGTCTATTAATTCTGCCGCTTTATATTCCGGTGTTGATTTTTGGAGCTGGCGCTGTATATGCCAATAGTGTTGGGCTTGATGTATCGGGACATTTTTCCCTCTTGGGTGCTTTATTCATTTTGGCTTTAGCATTTGTGCCATGGGTAAGTGCTACTGCTGTAAAGATTGCCATTGAATGAGTAACGTAAATAATCAAACCACAAGCCGCGTCATGAACTGGTTCAAATTTTCGAGCCCGAGCACCTTTTATCCGCTTGCCGGAAAGATGATTCCTTGGTTTTGGGCGCTCACGATTATTTTTGGCATTGCTGGATTGTGGGTTAGCTTTTTTGTTGCTCCTGTCGATGCTGTGCAAGGCCAGGGATATCGCATTATTTTTGTTCATGTCCCAGCATCTTGGATGTCGATGTTTATTTATTTGGTGATGGCAACCTGGGCTGGTCTTGGCTTAATTTTTAATACCCGCTTGTCTGCAATGATGGCTCAGGCCCTTGCGCCGATTGGTGCTTGGATGGCCTTCTTATCTTTGTGGACTGGTGCATTTTGGGGCAAGCCGATGTGGGGTGCTTGGTGGGTATGGGATGCCCGCTTGACCTCTGAGCTCATCCTGCTCTTTTTGTACCTCGGTTTTATTGCCTTACAGGCCTCAATAGATAATGTGCGCCGTGCGGATAAGGCTGGAGCGATTTTGGCCTTGGTTGGCGTTGTGAATGTGCCAATTATTTACTTCTCAGTGAAGTGGTGGAATACCTTGCATCAAGGCGCCTCTGTTTCCCTAACAAAAGCTCCGGCGATGGCGCAAACCATGCTCTGGGGGATGTTATTAATGGCCCTATGTTTTTGGATGTACTCAATTGCAGTAGGGTTAATGCGTGTGCGGGCCATCATTTTGGAGCGCGAGGCTCATACTGACTGGGTTAAGCAATTGAATGAGGTTAAGTCTTGATGTGGAATAGTCCATCTGAATTCTTCGCTATGGGCGGTTATGCGCTCTATGTTTGGTGTAGTTTTGGCGCATGCGCTTTAGTGTTACTCATTGAGCCGCTCTCTGTGCGCGCTCGTCAAAAGGCAATCGTGCGCAGACTGCAGCGTGAAGTAATGGCAGAGCAATTTGAGCAAAAGGGTGGAAAGTGAAACCTAGACATAAGCGAGCAGCCATTATTGTTGGCGCACTCATTGCTATTGGCTTAGCGGCAGTACTTATTTTGAATGCACTGAATAGCAATATTGCTTTATATGTGACACCAAGTGAGGTTGCCGCTGGTAAGGCCCCTCAGGGTCAAGCATTTCGAATTGGCGGAATGGTAAAGGATGGATCTGTAAAACGTGATGGGTTAACAGTTCACTTTGTGATCACTGATATGGCGAAAGATATTCCAGTGGCTTATACCGGCATTCTTCCAGATCTCTTTAAGGAAGGTAAGGGCGCTGTGATTCAGGGGCGTCTCGATGCCAATGGTCAATTTACTGCCAGTGAAGTGTTGGCTAAACACGATGAAAACTATATGCCACCAGAGGCAAAGCACGCCTTAGAGCAGGCCCAAAAGAATGGAAGTAAATAATGATTCCTGAGTTTGGGTATTACGCATTAATTCTGGCTTTATGTGTTGCCATGATTCAAGGGGTACTCCCTTTGCTCGGAGCGCATCAAGGTAGACGTGAATGGTTGATGTTGGCTAGGCCCGCAGCCCAAACAGTCTTTCTATTGCTAGCGATTGCTTTCGTGACTCTGGCTTGGAGTTTTTACATAAACGATTTTTCCGTTTTGTATGTTGCTGAGCACTCAAATTCACAGCTACCAACAATCTATCGCTTTGGGGCAGTATGGGGTGGTCACGAGGGATCTTTATTGCTCTGGATTTTCTTGCTATCCACCTGGACGTTTCTGGTTGCCCAGCTTTCTAAAGCGCTTGATGAATTTATGGTGGCACGTGTCATCGGTGTATTGGGTTTAGTGATTACTGGGCTGCTTCTATTCGTGCTGACAACATCCAGCCCCTTTGAGCGCTTAATACCCGCAGCACCAGATGGTCGCTCTTTAAATCCTTTGCTGCAAGATCCGGGCTTGGTGTTCCATCCACCGATGCTCTATATGGGATATGTTGGTTTCTCGGTTGCTTTTGCCTTTGCGATTGCATCATTACTCTCCGGTAGGTTGGATGCTGCATGGGCGCGTTGGTCACGTCCTTGGACAACCGCAGCTTGGATTTTCTTAACCTTAGGTATTGCCTTGGGTTCTTGGTGGGCGTATTACGAATTAGGCTGGGGCGGATGGTGGTTTTGGGATCCTGTTGAAAACGCCTCATTCATACCCTGGCTAGTTGGAACTGCTTTATTACATTCTTTAGCGGTGACAGAGAAGCGCGGTGGATTTAAAAGTTGGACAGTATTGTTGGCCATCTCTGCGTTTTCTTTATCGCTTTTAGGTACCTTCTTGGTTCGCTCTGGCGTGCTGACTTCAGTGCATGCTTTTGCTACTGATCCAAAGCGTGGCGTCTTTATTCTGATTTTCTTGGTGTTAGTAGTTGGCTCATCTCTAGTTCTATATGCATGGCGTGCACCAAAGAGTTCGATCGGTGGAAAGTTCAGCTTAACTTCGCGTGAGACTTTTATTCTGCTTGGGAATGTATTCTTAGTAGTGTCTGCTGCATCGGTCTTACTGGGAACGCTCTATCCTTTGTTGATTGATGCATTACATCTCGGAAAAATTTCAGTAGGACCTCCGTACTTCAATAGCGTCTTTGTGCCGATCATGATTCCTTTATTAGTGCTGATGGGAGTTGGGCCATGGACTAGCTGGAAAAACTCCAACCTCATTAGCGTGATCAAGCGCTTGTGGCTAGCGGCTGTAGTGGCAGTGCTTGCTGCAGTGGTTATCCCAGCCATCATGGGTGAATTTACTTGGCTAAGCAGTCTCGGTTTCTTATTGGCATTCTGGGTGATTGCTTCGGGTGTACTGCAAGTGATTCGTCAAGCCAAAGCTGGCAAACCTACTCGCTCCTTTATCGGTATGCAGGTAGCGCATCTAGGAATTGCAGTATTTGTGATTGGTGTGACGATGGTTGGTGCCTATCAAGAAGAGAAGGATGTGCGCATGCTTGCAGGAGAAACTGTGAGTGTTGGTGGCTATCAAATTCAGTTGCAGGCTGTTAATGCCGTTCCTGGACCAAACTACAAGGCAATGCAAGGCACTTTCTTATTGACTCGAAATGGTAAGTTAGAAGCCACAATGTATCCAGAAAAGCGTAGTTATTTTTCTTCAACCATGCCGATGACTGAAGCAGCGATTGATGTTGGATTAACGCGCGACATCTATGTCTCCCTAGGTGAGGAGTTGGAAGATAAAGCTTGGGCGGTGAGGGTCTATTACAAACCGTTTGTAGATTGGATTTGGGGCGGTTGCTTGTTAATGGCTTTGGGTGGTTTCTTGGCAATGTCGGATAGGCGTTATCGCATGAAGTTGCGGAAGGCTGCTGCATGAAAGCGAAGTTTTTAATCCCCTTACTCTTATTTGTCATTTTGGTTGGCTTCTTAGCGATCGGTTTGAATCGTGACCCCCATGAAGTGCCCTCACCATTAATCGGTAAAGTGGCGCCAGCGTTTGAGTTGCCTCAACTTGCCGATCCTAAGAAAACCTTTTCTCCTGAGAGTATGAAGGGGCAGCCATGGATATTGAATGTCTGGGCCTCCTGGTGTGTTGCCTGCCGCGAGGAGCACCCTGTCTTGGTAGAGATGGGTAAGTTACAGCTTGCCCCTATTATTGGTTTGGATTACAAAGATAAGCGTGAGGATGCTATGGCTATGCTTGCCAGCCAGGGTAACCCTTATGTCTTATCGGCATTTGACGCAAGCGGTCGTGTAGGTATCGATTACGGTGTGTATGGCGTACCTGAAACCTATGTCATCGATAAGGCAGGGGTAATTCGCTTTAAGCATATCGGCCCAATTACGATGGATTTATTGAATAAGAAAATTATTCCATTAATGGGTGAGCTCAAATGATTTTGAAGCGAGCAATTCTAGCTTTGCTAATAGCTTGTGCGATGAATGCTGTGATTGCAAAAGATGCAGTCCCGTTGGCTGAAGATCCGGCTACTGAGCAGCGCTTGATTGTGATTTCAGAAGAGATGCGTTGCTTGGTTTGTCAAAACGAATCTTTAGCTGGCTCGCGCTCTGATTTGGCAAATGATTTGCGTAGAGAGATCCGTAAACTCATTCTGGAAGGCAAGACTGACGAGCAAATCCGCAGCTTTATGGTTGAGCGTTATGGCGATTTTGTCTTGTATCGCCCACCTGTCAAGCCGATCACTTGGCTCCTATGGATTGGTCCCTTTGTTATTTTGCTAGGGGGCATTATTGGATTATTGATTTATCTTCGTCGCAGAAATGAGAGTGTGCCTAGCGCAACCCTTTCCGATGAGGAGAATCGTCGCATTGACGCTCTTTTAAAGAGTGGCTCGTCTGAAAGCGTACATGACTAGTTTTTTTATTCCCGCCCTTCTTTTATTGATCTTGGTTTTAGTGCTGCTACTACGACCTTTTTTCTTTCCTGCAAAAGGGGCTGAAACTTCTCGTCGTCAGATGAATGCCACTATCTATCGCGAGGAGCTCGATAAGCTTGAAGCTGACCGCGCCTCTGGTTTGGTGGATGCTGAAAACTATGAGCAAACCCATGCTGAAATGCGCCAACGCTTATTTCAAGATACTGATGAGGCAGATGATTCGGCGGTACTTGGCTCAACCAAAAAAACCATCATCGGTGTTTGTATTTTTGTAGTGTTGTTATCTGCAGGCTTCTACTTTGCCTTAGGCGATGCTTATCGCGTTGCCCAGAAAAATGCTGAAAAGCCAATGACGCAAGAATCTGTTGAGAAGATGGTGACAGAGTTTGCGGCCAAAATGGAGAAAGAGCCTGATAACCTCAAGGGTTGGGCAATGCTGGCGAGATCCTATCGGATCTTAGGGCGCAATGCTGAGGCTGCAAAAGCCTATGCACGTGCAGGCTCCTTTGTTGATTCTGATCCACAGCTGCTGGCTGACTATGCTGATGTGCTTGCTGCAAATGCTAATGGTAGTTTTGCTGGCAAACCAATGCAGTTGATTAACAAGGCGCTTGCACTTGACCCTGATAATTTGCTAGCCCTGTGGCTTTCAGGTACCGCTGCATTTAATACGCAAAATTATCAGGGGGCCGTCCGGTCCTGGGAGCGTCTGGCAAAACAACTGCCGGCCGATTCTGATGAGATGCGTGCCATTCAGACATCCATTGCGGAGGCAAAGTCTAAAGGTGGAATTTCTACCGGGGTAAGTAAGCCAGCCATTAGCGGTAAAACAGTCAGTGGTCAGGTTGATATAGCTCCTGAGCTGAAATCCAAGTTGAAATCTGGTGACATCTTGATGGTGATTGCTCGCAAACCTGGGGAGCGTATGCCTGTTGCAGTTCTAAAAACTGCAGTGACTGCATTCCCAATGAGCTTTGTGCTGAATGATTCCCTTGCCATGAATCCCAATGCGTTGATTTCTCAATTACCGCAGGTATCTGTTGAAGTGCGCATTTCTAAAACTGGTATGGCAATGCCAGAGTCCGGCGATCTCATTTCAGCGGCACAAACCGTTGAGCTTGGTTCGGGCAACATCAAGCTCTTAGTCAATCAAATCAGACCTTAATTATCCGCGTCCAACGAATGGCATATTTGTTGCCATGATGGTCATAGATAGGATGTTGCTCTCTAGAGGTAATTGAGCCATATGGAGCACAGCCTGACCGACATGATCTACATCCATTAAAGGCTCTACCTTTTTTGATCCGTCTGGCTGCAGAATTCCGGCAGCCATTGGGATGGTCATTTCAGTTCCTGCATTTCCAATATCAATTTGTCCGCACGCAATATTAAATGCGCGTCCATCCAAAGCAATGGATTTAGTGAGTCCAGTAATAGCATGCTTTGTTGCGGTATAGGGTGCAGACATTGGGCGTGGGGCATGCGCTGAAATCGAGCCATTGTTAATAATCCTTCCGCCCTGTGGGGTTTGGGATTTCATCATCCGGATAGCCTCTTGCGAACATAGAAATGCACCACATAGGTTGGCATTCACCACATTCATCCACTGCTCATAACTAAGGTCTTCCATGGGAATTGCGGGTGCACCCATGCCTGCATTATTAAAGAGAACATCGAGTCGTCCAAAATGATTTTTAATTGCTGAAAATAACTGCTTCACCTCTTCGGGCTTACCAACATCACATGAAACTGCCAGACAGTTTTGGTTATTCCCGCCAATATCCTCAATAGCTTGTTTTAGCTTTCCATGGTTTCTGCCAGTCAGAACGACTTGATAGCCACCCTGTAAAAGCGCCTTCGCGGCTGCCTTGCCGATACCGGTTCCAGCCCCAGTGACGAGGGCGACTTTGTTGGGGGTTGAGCTCATGATGGATTTTGTCTATTAAAAGCCACATCTTATCTCGAATTTTTTGGGGATCAATTCATTCGCCAAGTGATTTTTAAGCTCGGGGCATAATGTCAAAAATGAAGATAGCTGCCATAGAC
>JBJOJF010000233.1:0-9205 GCA_046046735.1 Pseudomonadota bacterium | reverse complement strand
GAGTCGTTTCATCCAAGTTAACATTTTGAACCTCTCTTTAAAGTGCTGACGCGCCGGTTTCACCGGTACGAATGCGAATGACGTGTTCAACTGGTGAGACAAAAATCTTGCCATCGCCAATCTTTCCAGTACGAGCAGATTTTTCTATTGCTTCAATCGCTCGCTCCAAGATGCCATCTTCAACAGCAGCTTCAATTTTTACTTTCGGCAAAAAGTCGACAACATATTCAGCACCGCGATATAACTCAGTGTGACCTTTTTGACGGCCAAAGCCTTTAACTTCAGTGACGGTGATGCCCGAAACTCCCACTTCCGAGAGAGCTTCGCGCACTTCGTCAAGCTTGAAGGGCTTGATGATTGCGGTAATTAATTTCATACGTTTCTCCGTTCAGAGGCAGGAATTAGAAAGTTTTTGTTAGTGAAACAATACCTGTTGATCCACCCAAGTTCTTTCCTTGTGGGCTAACGTAGGCATAGCTGCTACCAACAGTTTTCGCATTAGTGTCAATGTATGAAACCGCTGCAGATAAACCGCCTCCAAAGTCTTTAGTCAAACCAATCTTCCAGTCGGTATAGCTATACAGACTTGAATTTGATGTTGTGCTTCCTGCAGGTGTTCCAGCAATGTACTGATAACCTACGTGCGCATTTAAACCAATACCCCAAATTCCTGTGTCGTAGTTCAATGTCAAATCAGGATAGTAAGAACCAGCACTATTGGCATTGCCGAATGTGTTGGTCACAGCATAAGAAAATTTCACGAAACCAGTAACCGGTCCGATTGTGAAGTTTTGTGCTGCATACAATTCTGTAGTGTTAGGGTTTACATAAGTTAGATTGCCAGAAGTTGGGTATGCGTATTGCAATACACCGAAATCAGATGCATAGCCTGGAGCAATCAATTCTTTCTTAAAGCCACCATAGAAGTCCATTTCGATCGGTGCAGATACGCCTGGATTCAAGTCACCAATCCAGCTGATAGAGCTGTTCCAGTTACCGATATAGAAACCACTCTCATGTGCGTAATCAAAGCCACCTTGAATCGCTGGCTTCATATTGGATTGAGAAATACCACGGTAACGGTAATCACTAACAACAGTCACGTTAGCGGAAATAGGATTGCCTGCATCTTCAGGATTTGTTGGGGTATCTGCAGCAAATGCTGCTGTTGCGAACAAACCAGAGGCTGCTAGAGCGATGGCGGTCTTTTGAATAGTTTTCATGTATTACTCCTTGCTGTGTGTAATGAAAAAGAGAGAAATGCTTATTGCATGGAGTGATCATGAGTCTTGACCCCCCTTTGGCATTAGGGGTAATTCACCTAAATAATGCGAAAGCCCTAATTTGGTGCATGAAATTGCACCAAATGTGCACATTTTGCTGCATCTGCAGCAATTTCGAGTGATTTTGCATGTTTTTAGCCCCAGAACTTAAAATAGGGTCTGTATCTTTTAAGCAACTCTTACCAAAACGGCGGCCAGCATCATGCAAAAACCAGGCGAAATCCTAGAACAAATCCAGCGTATTGCGAGCGATATGCAAAACAAGGTTGGCGATGCCATTCGCAATTCACCGGCACAAGAAATTGAAAAGAATGTGCGCGCGATGATGAACCAGGGATTTCAGAAGATGGATCTCGTCACACGCGAAGAGTTTGATTTGCAATCCAAAGTGTTAGCCAAGACAAGAGAGAAATTGGAAGCACTTGAAGCTAAAGTCGCAGCCTTAGAAAAAGCTTAATTACAAATTACTCTGGATGAAACTCATCAAAGAAGTTTGAATACGCCTCTTCCGAAAAAAACTTTTTTGCATCTACACGTGCTGGGGCGCTGTGCAATACAGACAGCTGATAAATCCATGCACCGTTATCAGCAGATATGCGCGTAATCCATCTGACTCGCATTGATGTTTCGATTGCACCTGTTGATGGAAACTCAAAAAAATAATCTTTAGTTGAAAGTCTTTGGCGACCAGCAGTCTGATAGGTAGCATCAGCACTTATTGCTGTGGACAAATCAACGCTTGCTCGCTTCAATAAATTACTTTGCAATTGATCTAATAACTTAGGCAAAAGTGTAATTTGATCTTTACTAAGATGTATGGAGCCAACTGAATAAACATCGTCCCCAATTTTTACTGCCTCTAAAATTTGTGAGATATCTTGATCTTGATATTGAAAGCGCCGATCAATCTTTTCAGGCTTACCGGGGAATAAAGCGATATACCCTTCTTGAGGTGACTGAACAGTGCGCCAATCCAACTTTGGACTACAAGCAATCAGTAAAAATGTGGCGGCTAAAAATACCCCAACTCTTTGGGAGAAAAACTTAGACAACGCCCGCCTCATGCGCTTGTTGATCAGCGTGATAGCTTGACCGCACCATCGCACCTACAGCCGCATGGGAGAAGCCCATTGCATAAGCCTCTTCCTCAAAACGCTTGAAGACATCAGGGTGTACATAGCGACGAACGGGCAAATGGTGCCCTGAAGGAGCAAGGTACTGACCAATAGTCAACATATCTATATTGTGTTCGCGCATATCGCGCATTACTTCTAAAATTTCTTCGTCAGTCTCACCCAGACCCACCATCAATCCACTCTTGGTAGGTATATGTGGGAAACGTTCTTTGAAATCCTTCAACAACTTTAAGGAGTGCGCGTAATCAGCGCCTGGTCGAGCCTCTTTATACAAACGTGGCACCGTTTCCAGATTGTGATTCATCACATCGGGTAAGCCAGCGGGTGCATGCTCGGCAAAGATATCCAACGCTTTATCTAGGCGGCCACGAAAATCGGGGACTAAAACTTCAATGCGGGTATTTGGGGAAAGTCCCCGGGATTGAGAGATGCAGTCTACGTAATGCATTGCACCACCATCGCGCAAATCATCCCGATCAACACTAGTGATCACTACATAATTTAATTTCAGAGCGGCAATCGTGCGCGCTAAATTAGCAGGCTCTTTTTCATCAAGAGGATCTGGTCTGCCATGCCCAACATCACAGAATGGACAACGACGCGTACATTTATCACCCATGATCATGAAAGTCGCCGTACCTTTACCGAAGCACTCACCAATATTAGGGCAACTTGCTTCTTCACAAACTGTGACTAATTCATTCTCACGCAGAATTTTTTTAATCTCATTAAAACGAGAATTTCCTGAGGCTGCCTTTACCCGAATCCAATCAGGCTTTTTGAGCACTTCGGCCAAGGGAACAATCTTGATTGGAATGCGTGCCGTCTTTTCGCTCGACTTCTGCTTGCGCGAAGCATCGTAATTGACGTCCTGGCGCGCATGGGGTGTAGGCTCGAGATCCGGCTTATTCGTGGTCATGATGAAATTAATTGCTTTTGCAGATGCCCTAAAAGGACTTGGCTAATAATGTCTATATTGTCCTTGATCCCAAGGGTTTGCATATCAACCGTCTTTAAGCCCTCATAGCCACAAGGGTGGATACGTGAAAAAGCCTCTAAATCGGTAGCCACATTTAGGGCTAGGCCATGATAAGAGCAACCTTTGGAGACTTTTAGACCTAAAGCGGCAATTTTTGCCCCTCGATATTCCAGCGCCACACTCTGATGATCGGAAACATAAATTCCAGGTGCCCCAGGGTGCCTTTCAGCTTGAATAGCAAAATCTGCAAGAGTATCGATGAGAGCTTGCTCAATTCTTGAAACTAGTTCTTTGACAAAAATTCCGAGTCTTCGTAAATCCAGCAAGAGGTAAACAACAATTTGCCCCGGTCCGTGATACGTAATTTCTCCACCCCGATCTACTTGTACCAATGGAATTTGACGGCTTGGAGAGTGTAGATTGCCAGGATCACCAGCAAGACCCAGCGTGAAAACTGGGGGGTGCTCAAGCACCCAAATTTCATCAGGGGTATCGGTAACTCTAGCTTGCGTGAACTCACGCATCGCCTTAAAAGTAGATTCGTAGTCTGCCAGCCCTAATGATTTTACTAAGATGGTCATGCAGCTTACTTAGAGAACTACGCTCACCAATGGGTGTGTCGAAAGTGTACGGTAGAGCTCATCTAACTGTTCACGACTCGTTGCCGTAATAGGTAGAGTGATACCAAGATAGTTACCGTCTTTGGATGGACGTTGCTCAACCTTACTCTCATCCAAGGTAGGGTCAAACTGGCGAGCAATATGCAAGATCGCCGGTAGATACTCAGGATTCGTTTTTCCCATTACCTTAATTGGAAATTGCGATGGATATTCAATTAGGGATTTTCTGTCTTCAGTCATAGGATCTTTGTGAGTTAAATTTTCAATAGATTTTTTACTGCTTACGATGATCAGGCATACCCAACCATGCACTAGTAATGATGTTGCGAATGCAATGCAAACGACGGTGGAAAAAATGATCCGCTCCTGGAACTACTTGTACCGTTAATTCTTGTGGTCGCGCCCAATCTAAAACATCAATTAGTGGAATGGTTTCATCTACTTCCCCATGAATCATGATGGTATCTGCAGGTACCGGAGCGAGTTCCCACTTGCCTGCTGCGCTGCCCACCATCACGAAACGTTCAGCGGGCCGGCCAAGCTCCGCAAGCCTTTGCACAAGGTGCGTTCCAACAAAGCTGCCGAATGAGAAACCTGAAACCACTAAGGGCAGAGTGTTGGCACTATGAATCCATGACTGTTGCGATGTTGCCTCAAACTGCGTCCAGCTTGAAGGGGTGCGCATCCAGTCAGTTACATGGAGCAAGTCATCCATCTCGCCAACACCATCATCGTGCACACCTGCTGTTGCGCCGACCCCGCGAAAGTTTGGACGCACACTGACGTAACCCAACTGATTAAATGCGCGCGCCATTGTTTGCGCCACTTTGTTATCCATCGTGCCGCCCATCAACGGGTGCGGATGTGCAACCAAGGCCAAACCTCTCACCATAAAACTAGGATCGCTCTTTAATTCATCAGGAAGATCGATGGACATCTCAATCTGCCCCACCACACCATCAATGTGAATAATTTTTGTACGGCTATTCATGAAATCAACTCTCTATTGCCTGTTAAGCCAACTGTAGACGTTCTACTGGACGCCCTTGAATTAAATGCAATTGAATAATTTCTTCAATATCTTCGGTATCTATAAAGGTGTACCAGATTCCTTCGGGATAAATCACCATCACAGGGCCATCATTGCAGCGATCCAAACATCCGGCCTTATTTACACGAATCTTTCCAGGACCATTTAATCCCAGTTCTTTGACTCTATTCTTGGCATACTCAAAGAGCGCAAAAGCATTGTGCTGATCACAACAATTGTCGCCATTGTTGCGCTTATTCAAGCAGAAAAATAAATGGTGCTTAAAGCTCATAATTAGTACTCATTCAGGTTTTAGTTTTAATGCGGATTTATTTTGGATTACCCAAAATAAAGCCAATGGCAACCATACTACCGAAACCCACTGCATCAACTCGTTAAAGTGTAATAGGCGCCCTTGATACCAGTGTCTCAAAGTCAAAATGAAGTATGGGTTATCGGGCAAAACATTGATGGCAAGCGTCGCACTCAACAAACATAGGAGTGCTAGCCAAAATTTGGCTTGATCAGAAAGGCGTAAAGCCCATTTCAACAAAATACTTCCAAGCACCATGCCCCACATTGCCCCGGCCGTGAGCCAGAGAAAGCTGAACTCAGCCCCAAACTGCAAAGCAGTAAAGATGATCTTGATCGAGACAGTTAAGAAAAGGAGGCTGTTTAATATTTTCCATTGAGGTGCTTTGGGTCGCATCCCCAAAGACAGCAAAAGTGCAGTTCCAAGCCAACATAGCGCAGTAATGATTGATTCTTGAATGACGTGGTTAATCACCATCGTCCCCCAATCAACCGATGAAAAAATGGCATGCCCCCAAACCCCGGTGCCCAACCACGAACTTTGGGGATAAATCTGCGACCATGGAAATAGCAGAAATAAGGCACAAGCTGCCCAATTCAAACCAAACCACTGATCAAATCGACGTCGAATTGCGCTTCCTGATAACCACTGGGGCCCCAGGGGGATTGCCAACAAGCCGCCCAACAAGCCTCCAAGGACATTGGCCCACCAGTCCATCTGACTAGGTATGCGCGTAGGTAGCCAAGTTTGCAGAGATTCAACACTGAAAGCCAGAATGGCGCTAAATCCCAAGGCAATTCCCAGAGCGACAAAATTACGCCAACGAGGGTAGCCAGCAAACACTAATAAGAAGCCTAGGGGGATATAGGCCAAGATATTGACCGAGACATCAAACAGGGTAATAAAGCGTGGCAAAGGGGCCGCTAACCAAGCCCAAATTGATATTCCATTGTGGAAATTGAAATCGAATGGAGTGAGGCTGACGTAAATAATTAAAAGCGCATAGCTCAAGCTGATGGCCCTAGCCAAAGGCATGGCCTGGAGAGGCCAAATAAACTTACGAGGGCGCTGTGCTTCCGGATGCATTCCCCAATTCTAGGTCAGACCTTTCTACAATGTAGAAATGAGCTGGAATTGCATCCTAGAACGCGTTGCCAAAACCCAATCTACCAATGATGATTTATTGGTACGCTGGCGCGCAGGGGAATTGATTGACCCCGTCGCACGAATTGCCCATGAACAAACTGCTGGCAAAGGCAGGGCTGGGCGCGTATGGCTTGCCAAGCCCGAAGATACCCTGTGCTTCTCTTTGGCCTACCCATTTAAATGCAGGCCCAGTGACTTGAGCGGTCTCAGCCTTGTAGTGGGCCTTGCGGTGTTATCCGGAATAGCTCAGGCTTTGGGGCTTACTGAAACTCAGCTTCATCAATCAGGCTTAAGGCTAAAGTGGCCCAATGATCTCTTACTGAACAACGCTAAACTCGGCGGCATTCTGATTGAAGGTGGGCAGACCAACCCGAGCACTCCCACATGGATGGTGATCGGCATTGGTTTAAATTTACGTAATGCAGCAAACACAGCCAATATCCTGGCCGATAGATCATCTCTCGGGGTTGCTGCCTTAGATCAACTCATTTCCGACAAAACGTTGGTTCCCGATATTGAATTCATTTGGCTCAAGCTCATTGAGTCTCTTGAAAAATATTTAACTACTTTTGAACAACAAGGCTTTTCGTACTTTAGAAATACTTGGGTGCGCTGGGATGCTTTTATGAATGAACCCGTATCTATTTCTGGATCAGGTAGCGCACCAATCTTTGGCCTTGCAGCCGGTGTTGATGAAACCGGAGCACTGCTATTAAAACAAAACAATCAAACCATTGCCATCCATGCTGGTGATGTTTCCCTACGAGTGCAATCATGAGTCTCTATTTATTATTTGATGTAGGCAACACTCGCCTCAAGTGGGCCGCTGTTGAATCAACCCAAAACACAGCCGATCGCAATAAGAAGCTTTGGGCTTATTCAGGATCTATCAGCAGCAAATCTCTAGAGTCACCAGCGTTACGTGCCGAATTATCTGATTACATTTCTAAAACTTTACCGAAGCCTGATGCGATTGGATTTTGCTCTGTGGCTGGTGATGCTGCAGTTCAAAATCTGCAATCCCTTTTTCCACAATGGCAAGATATTGAGTGGCAACAGTTAAGAGGTGAAAGTGCATACGAAGGTGTGCGTACCTTGTATCAAGAACCCAGCAAGCTTGGTGCTGATCGCTGGGCAGCCATACTTGGTGCTAGAGCGCTATCCACCACAAACACTCTGGTTGTGAATGCAGGAACAGCAACCACCATTGATCTACTGGGTGGCAATGGAGTTCATTACGGCGGTTGGATTTTGCCCGGCCTAGGAGTAATGCAGGAAAGTTTGCAAGCGAACACTGCTCAACTGCCTTTAGCAACGCGTAATCAAGAGAGTGCGATACAAGCAAGCTTCGGCACATGTACAAATGACGCCATTACAGGTGGATGTGATGCTGCGCAGATTGGCGCAATATTGCTAGCTGCTTCTGTAGCAAAAAATATTCATCATCCAATCGAACGAATCTGGCTTGATGGTGGAAACGCAAAAATATTAGCCAGTGAAATTAAAAAATTTCCAGAGCTCGCTCGCCTCCCAGTCGAACCAATAGAGGGACTAGTATTGCGTGGACTTTGGGCGTGGCTACTTCAAAATCTCTAGCCAGCACATAAGCAGCACTTAATTAGTGCGAATCTTACCTAGCAAAGTGGTTGTGGAGCGCTCGTACAAAAATGGGATCGCAATTGCCTTACCGCCCCATGTTTTTACTAAGCGCGTTTCTTCCAGGGTATCGATTTCGTAATCACCACCCTTAACGTAGACATCCGGCCGAATTTTTGCAATCAAGTTCACCGGTGTTTGCTCTGTAAATAGCACCGTCAAATCCACACTTGCCAAGGCAGCCAATAAAGCTTGGCGATCCGCCTCACTATTAATTGGGCGATCATCGCCTTTACCCAGCATCTTGACCGAACTATCGGAATTCACACCAACCACCAGGCTTGCACCCAACTCTTTTGCTTGTGCCAAATAGCTGGCATGGCCTCGATGCAATATATCGAATACCCCATTAGTAAATACCAGAGGCCTTGGGAGCGCAGCAATTCGCGCCTCCAAGTCAGCAAAAGGACATACTTTGGACTCGAAAGAAGGTAAAGGTAATGAGCTCATAACGCAATATTAATAGCATTGAGTCAAGCCCAACGATATTTGCCAGAATGTCTTAGACTTGGACATCCCTATCGATCTTTAAGGCTCAATATGAATCGCCACCTTACACGATGGTTGCTAGCCTTATTACTGCTAGCGCCGACAATGAAATTGGCAGTAGCCGCTCCCGAGTCCGCGAGCTGTAGCCCCCTGCTGTCCCATACTTTCCCAAGACTCCAGGATGACGCCCCTCAAAATCTCTGCCAATACCAAGGTAAGGTAGTTTTGGTGGTGAATACAGCTAGCTTTTGCGGTTTCACCAGCCAATATGAAGGCCTAGAAAAGTTGTACGCTAAATATAAAGATCGTGGCTTAGTCGTTTTGGGATTTCCATCGAATGACTTTGGTCAGCAAGAGCCTGGCAGCAATAAAGAGATTGCAGACTTTTGTAAAAACACCTACGACGTCAAGTTCCCCATGTTTGCGAAGAGTTCAGTCAGCGGCAGCAACCCCAATCCATTATTTAAAATGCTCATTGCTAAGACGGGCACTACCCCGAAGTGGAATTTTTATAAGTATTTAATCGATCGCAAGGGCAATGTTGTAGATAGCT
>JBJOJF010000232.1:0-2962 GCA_046046735.1 Pseudomonadota bacterium | reverse complement strand
GTAACTACATTGTCATAGTTGAGTAAGGGCTCGCCCATACCCATCATCACCACGTTGGAGATCACACGACCGGTATGCTCCCAACCAGGAGTTGGGTATTCCTCTACCCGACGTACTGCATGAGGGTCATTACGAAGTAGATGTTCCGCAAACCACAATTGGCCAATGATTTCACCGGCAGTGAGATTGCGTGAGAAACCTTGATGACCGGTAGAACAAAAACGGCAGTTGACCGCGCATCCAGCTTGTGAAGAAATACACAAGGTGCCGCGATCATCTTCAGGAATAAATACAGACTCCACAGCATTTCCGGCACCCACATCCAGCAGCCATTTACGGGTGCCGTCATGCGCTTGCTCGTCTTTAATTACCGGGAGAGAAAGAACTTGTGCTTTATCGAGCAGTGTTGCTCTAAAGCTTTTTGCTAAGTCACTCATGTCGTTAATGTCGGAGACACCACGCTGATGTATCCACTGCATGAGTTGTTTCGCCCTAAAGGGCTTTTCGTTCAACCCCGCGACATACGCTGCCATTTGGTCAGCGTCAAAATCTAAGAGATTTACGCGCGGGGAGGTCAATGCGCCTACTTATAGATAAATAGGTTGTTCTTCAATCGTTGATTAACGATTGAAAACATTCATGCCAGGGAAGAAGAATGCAACTTCCACAGCAGCTGTTTCAGGAGCATCTGAACCGTGTACTGCGTTCGCATCAATGCTGTCAGCAAAATCAGCACGGATAGTGCCTTTATCTGCCTTCTTAGGATCAGTAGCACCCATCAAATCACGGTTCTTAGCGATTGCGCCTTCGCCTTCTAATACCTGAATCATGACAGGACCAGAAATCATGAAGCTCACCAAATCTTTGAAGAAAGGACGATCTTTGTGAACGCCGTAGAACTGCTCTGCTTCTCTTTGTGAGAGATGCGCCATTCTGGACGCAACAATCTTCAAACCAGCTGATTCGAAACGGTCATAGATCTTGCCGATAACGTTTTTTGCTACAGCATCAGGTTTGATAATAGAAAGGGTGCGTTCAATAGCCATGTAAAACTCCAATAGTGATTTCAAAGATTTAAGCTGAATGGCGTTCAAAGGGGCTTGAAAAGGGTTTCCTTCTCACTTCCTATAGCTCACCAGGATTTCAGCGACCCCCGAATTATACATCGGCTGACCGTATTTACCCTGATCCTTGCAAGGCTAAGCCCTTGAATTTACAGGGCATAACCCTTCAATTTGTGGTCTTTTTCGATCTATTTGCTTGGGGGTCTTGAAATTTACCCATTTTGTCTATACTTACTGTCAACAGCCCCCTGTGGGCTCAAGTAATTACTATAAAGAAGGAGTCAATATGAGTGATCTGAACTCTTACGGCTTTGGGCAAACTAGCTCGATTAGCACCCCGCAAATACGCAACCGCGTACTGCGCAATACCTATGCCCTGTTGGCGCTATCCATGGTGCCTACTGTCATCGGCGCATGGCTTGGTTTAGCCTTCGGCCTCAACTTCATGGCAGGTAGCCCTTTCTTAGGCTTCATCGTCTTCATGGCAATCGCATTCGGTTTTTTCTGGGCGATTGAGAAGAACAAAGAAACTGGTATCGGTGTTTTACTGTTACTAGGCTTCACATTCTTCATGGGCATCATGATGTCCGGTCTAGTCGGTTACACACTCAATAGCTATAGCAATGGTGCTTCATTGATCATGCTGGCCTTTGGTGGAACTGCCGCTATTTTTGCCGTTATGGCAACCATTGCCACAGTCAGCAAGAGTGATTTCTCTGGCATGGGCAAATGGTTAATGGTTGGTGTGTTGCTCTTGATCGTAGCCTCCTTGGCAAACATCTGGTTGCAACTCCCTGCCTTGATGTTGACTGTGATGGTTTTGGCCATCGCCATCTTCTCAGCTTTCATCTTGGTGGATGTTCAGCGCATCATCAATGGTGGCGAAACCAACTACATCATGGCTACATTGGCTATTTACCTAGATGTCTATAACGTCTTTACAAACCTCCTCGCATTGCTTGGCATTGTGGGTGGCAATAGAGACTAAGTTCCTAGAACTGCATCAATACAAAAGGCGCCTTATAAGGCGCCTTTTTCTTTGTATCGAACCAGCATTTAACTCTACGTACTTCTTTCAAATACGGCGATTGACTCTACATGCGAGGTATGCGGAAACATATTCACGATGCCCGCACTCTTGAGAACATAAGCAGCCTGGTGACACAGAATTTCGACATCCCTAGCAAGGGTTTTTGGATTACAGGAGACATACACAATTCGTTGCGGAGGTAAATCGCTACCCTGCTCATGAAGTTGAGCCAAAGCAAGGCAAATTTCCATGGCACCTTCACGCGGTGGATCCATTAGCCAGCGATCCGCCTTGTCCCATGACGCAATAGTCTCGGGTGTAACTTCAAATAAATTACTTTGCATAAAGCTCGCTTTATCAGCCAAGCGATTATGCTGCGCATTCTCTCTCGCTCTAGAGCTCAGACTCTCTAAGCCCTCAATCCCCAAAACACGCTTTGCTCGGGTTGCTAAAGGTAAGGTGAAATTACCAATGCCGCAGAACAAGTCAATTACACGATCTTCGGGCTGCACTTCTAGTAAACGAATAGCTTTGCTAACTAAGGCGCGATTCATCATGTGGTTGACTTGTGTAAAGTCAGCTGGTTTGAATGGCATCTCCACCCCGAACTCCGGCAATCGATAGCAAAGCTTGCCAGTGAGCGGATAGAACGGAGCAACAGTTTCGATTCCCTTTGGTTGAAGCCAGATCCAAACATGATGCTGATCCGCAAAGCTTCTTAAACGCTCCTCATCAGCCTGCGTTAATGGCAGCAAGTTTCTAAAAACCAATGCTGTTACCGGCTTCGCTTTTTGAGGATCTTCCGAGTTCGGATCCTCAGGCTCACCTACCGCGATTTCAATTTGAGGCATACGATCGACGATCGATA
>JBJOJF010000231.1:0-4821 GCA_046046735.1 Pseudomonadota bacterium | reverse complement strand
CTTTGGCAATTTGATATTGATTTTGATAGTAGAGAACAGCCAAATAACTTGCAGTTCCTAATTTGTATTGCTGCTGTACTAAATCTAAAGTTTCGTAAGCGTAACGCTCTGCATCAGATGCAGACTTCAGAGCCTGTGCTCCAGTCTCTAATGCACGCAATGCATCAGCGACCTCTTGGAATGCTTTTAGAACCGTAGCTTGGTACTGGAATACGGCTTGCTCATAATTGGCAATGGCGCCTCTACGCTGCGCTAGTAATTGACCGCCCTGGAAAAATGGCTGAAAGATACCACCAGCAACTGACCACAACGTAGCGTTGGGTCCAAAGAGCGCGCTACTAGTCAGCGCCGCTGATCCTAAAGCGCCGGTAATATTAAATTGTGGCAATAAGTTGGCAGTCGCAACGCCAACCAATGCATTTGTGGCCTTGAGTTGCGCCTCTGCTGCACGAACGTCCGGGCGCTGACGCACCAAACTTGAGGGCACCGACAATGGTAATTTTGCGGGTAACTGCAAAGAGGCCAAATCGAACTTTGTAATGCTGGCATTGCTAGGCAACTCGCCAACTAACACTGCCAATTGATTACGAGCAAAAGAGAGATTGCGTTCGTAGTTAAATAAATCGACTTGTGAATTGGACACCAGTGTTCTTTGTGATGTGACGTCTACACGTGAGACCGTACCAATAGCTAGCTGCTTTTCTGTTACCTCAGCTAAATTTGTTTGTGCCTTCAAAATTTCTTCAGTAGCCTGCATCTGTGCTCGCAGCGCTGCCTCACGAACTGCGCCAGTAACTATATTCGCCGTCAATGAGAGGTAGGCCCCCTCTAATTGAAACTGAGCAACCTCTGCTTGCGCCCTAGCGCCCTCAACTGCACGACGCGCACCACCAAAGACATCGAGCTTGTAAGTGACATTCACTGACGCGTTATATAAGTTGTAGGTATCTGAGCCGTATGGCAAACCATAGATCGCAGAAGGTTGCAGCTGTCTTGAAGCTCCGCCATTCAAACCAATCGCTGGAAAATATTGGCCCCCAACTTGAGCATTTACATTTTCTTGGCTGGCGCGTAGAGCAGCATCAGCAGCGCCCAAGTTTGGATTTTGCTGCAACGCTTTTTTGATCAAGAGATCTAGCTCAGGCGACTTAAATAACTCCCACCATTGCGCCTCAATATCAGCGCCCTCTAAAAACTCCTGATCAGTTCCACCGGGCACTCCAGGCGCAGTTGCTAATTTCTTAGGAAGTGTCGTCTCGGTATAGCTAGAAGTATTTGGGGCATCAGGCTGTTTAAAGTCTGGACCAACCGCACAGGCAGAAAGGATTCCTGCAAAACCAAGCAGAAGCAAGTGGCGATACGAGAAATCTCTAAAACTGAACATGAACTGTGACAAATTCCTTTTTATTCAAGCATTATTAAAACATACTTTTACAAATTAATTTTCGTAACGCTTTGATTTAATTGGTTATTTTTTGTACACAGCTGAACGCAAAAGTCAAATAGAATTTTCCATCCGGGCATTTTTTAATGCTCAATTCTGCCGAACTTGCCGCTATTAAAGTCTTGTACCGCCTGAGCAATCTCTTCCTTGGTATTCATCACGAATGGGCCATAGCCTACGATGGGCTCATCAATTGGTTGGCCGCTGAGCAATAGCGCAACAGAATCCTCTTGAGCATGCACCTCAATATCTTGCCCCTGCATGCTGAACATCAACATTTGAGCGTCTTTGGCAACGACTCCATCACCCACCTCTACAGCACCCTTGAGAATCACAAGAGATGTATTCCAACCTTCAGGCACGGGGATGATTGCAGCACTTTTTTTTAATTTCAAATCGACCACATTCATTGGTGTAAATGTATTAGCTGGTCCAACATGCCCTTGAAATTCGCCAGCAATAATGCGTGCTACGCCTGCATCATTGCTTAGATCGATAGCTGGAATTTGTTTATTCAAAATGGGTTGGTAACGCGGTGGCGTCATTTTCTGTTCTGCCGGCAAGTTGACCCATAGCTGAACCATATTGAGCACTCCACCAGTCTTAGCAAATTCTTCCGAATGAAACTCTTCATGCAAGATTCCAGAGCCTGCAGTCATCCACTGAACATCGCCGGGCCCGATAACACCACCCTGACCAGTGGAATCTTTATGCGCAACCTCACCCTCATAAACAATTGTCACCGTTTCAAAACCGCGATGAGGGTGTGAGCCCACACCCTTGCGATCAGTTGTTGGGGGAAACTGTGCCGGACCTGCGTAATCGAGCATCAAGAATGGGCTCATTTGTTTTCCTAAATTTTGATAGAAAAACAAAGTGCGCACTGGAAAGCCATCCCCTACCCAGTGACCCTGATCATTCCCTTGTATGCCAATTACCTTCTTCATAGATCCCCCAATATCTTTATCACTTGCCTTTAAATTGACTAGCTACCTTTGCAATCCGCTCTCCATAAAGGCGCGCAGTTTCCAAATCGCCGGCATTGACTTCATCAGCGCTTGCATCTGAAGGTGTCTGCATCATTGCGCCAGCAGATGAACCCACATAGTTCACATCATCACGTTTCGCAGCTTTGGAGTTAGAGGGCATTAAGCCAGTTCCAACCCAAATGCCTGACTGCTGCATAGCCAGGGTAAAGAAGTAATGCAAGGTGGAATGCTTGTCACCGTTCATCGTGGCAGAGTTCGTGAACCCACCAAAAATCTTATCCTTCCATTGCTGAGAAAACCATTGCTTAGAACTTGCATCTGCAAACTTCTTAAATTGCCAACTCACACTACCCATATAGGTTGGTGAGCCAAACACGATTGCATCTGCAGCGTTTAACGTTTCCCACTGTGCATCAGTAATATTGCCTTCAGCATCAATCGCTATCAAGGAAGCATTTGCGCCCTTGGCTACAGCTTCAGCTTGTTTAACGGTGTGGCCATAACCACTATGAAATACAACGGCTACTTTAGTCATGTTATTTTCCTTTAAGAAATCAAATTACTTAACAGTCTTGCGACCATCAATACTTAAACCGCCTGCACCTGCAGAGGCAAGAACCAACAAACCACCCATTACAGCAATATTCTTGAAGAATAGTAATTGGGCGATAAACATTGCATCTTCAGGAGCAGCCCAATATGCGTGTCCAGTAACAGCTGCCGCCAAAGTGAATGCTGCCATGATGATGGCAACAGGTCGTGTCTTATACCCAATGAGCAAAGCAATACTTCCAAAAATCTCGATGATGATCGTTGCCACCAATGAAAATACTGGGGCAGGAATTCCCAATGTAGCGAAATAAGCTAGGGTGCCCTCAAAACCAGCGACCTTACTAAGGCCTGCTGGCAGAAAGAGGGATACGATTAATAAACGACCGAGAAGATTTAATACATTTTGATACGCATTCATTTGATATTTCCTTTAATAATGATCTGAATTAATTAAAAATTGCTTTAACACTCTGAAGTACTGTTACTGCCTGCTCCAACTCTTTTTTACTGAACTTTCCAAAAGCGCGGCCGAGATACTCCACATGCTCAGGGAAAACCTTCTTAAACAATTTATCGCCTGCTTTAGTCAGGCCAATCTTGTAGCTGCGACCATCTTCAGCATTCATGAACTTTTCGATCAGGCCTTTGGCCTCAAGTCTTTCTAGAACACCTGTCATCGTGCCCTTTGACACTAGCGTTTTTTCTCCGAGCTCTTTACAAGTCATTGGTGGCTGATTCCCGAGGGTGGCAACAATATCGAACTGGGTCATCGTTAATCCCATCTCTTTGATATGAGCTCCTGAATGCGCCTCAAAGGCCTGATACGCCTGAACCAACTCCTTTACCAGCGATAAATGATTCACTTTGGCTTCCTTAAATAGTCTGTATACGTACTATTTTAGTACTAATGCGTACTAATTACAAAACCTTATTGAGTACAAGGTCTTACAAGGGAGATTTTGAGCGAGGGAAAACTGGGGGGACTGAGAAAGCTACTGCCTAGGAGTAATTACTCCACCGTAACGCTCTTAGCAAGATTGCGCGGCTTATCGACATCAGTCCCGAGAGCGCATGCAGTGTGATACGCCAATAACTGCAGCGGCACTACATGCAAGATTGGAGAGAGATGGCCATAGTGCTCCGGCAAACGAATGACGTTAATACCATCGCTACTGGTGATATCGGTATCTTGATCTGCAAAGACGTATAGCTTACCGCCGCGCGCCTTTACTTCCTGCATATTCGATTTGAGCTTTTCCAAGAGGTCATCATTTGGCGCTACAGTCACAACCGGCATTTTTTCTGTAACCAATGCAAGTGGGCCATGTTTGAGCTCGCCTGCTGGGTAAGCCTCAGCATGAATATAGGAGATCTCTTTGAGCTTAAGCGCACCTTCAAGTGCAATTGGGTAATGCATACCGCGTCCTAAGAACAGCGCATTTTCACATTTAGAGAAAGCTTCGCTCCACGCAATAATTTGCGGTTCAAGCGCCAAAACAGCATGCAATGCTTTGGGCAAATGACGTAACTCGCGCAGCAGCTCTTTTTCACGCTCAACATCAATCCGACCCGCACGCTTAGCCAAAGACGCCGCCAAAAGATAAAGCGCAAGTAACTGGGTGGTAAATGCTTTGGTAGATGCAACACCAATCTCAGTTCCAGCCTTCGTCAAGAAATTCCACTTAGTCTCACGAACCATAGCGCTACTAGCTACGTTACAAATGGCTAGAGTGAAATGGTGTCCTAGCGCCTGCGCATGACGTAAAGCAGCCAAGGTATCGGCCGTCTCACCCGATTGAGAAACAACTACCACCAAGGCATTTGGATTCGGTACCG
>JBJOJF010000230.1:0-8039 GCA_046046735.1 Pseudomonadota bacterium | reverse complement strand
GCAATAAGGTACCGCGCTCGATGCTACCGGTAGCATCTTTAATACCAATGATGCCTGGAACACTAGCAAGACGAACCACGGTTTCACCGGCTAAATCTGCAACTGTTCTACCGGGTACGTTGTAAAGAATGACCGGAAGGTCGACAGCCTCAGCAATCTTTTTAAAGTGGGCATACATACCCTCTTGCGTTGGCTTGTTGTAATAAGGAACCACCTGAAGACTTGCATCCGCACCAACCGATTTGGCAAATTGAGTCAATTCAATAGCCTCAGTGGTGGAGTTACCACCGGTGCCTGCAATCACAGGAATGCGCCCGGCAATGTGGTCAACGGTAGTTTTAATTAGCTCGCAATGCTCTTCAACAGATACAGTAGGTGACTCACCACTGGTACCGACAATGACTATGCCATCAGATCCTTCAGCAACATGCCAATCCAGCAAATCACGCAATGCTGGTAAGTCTAGACCGCCATCCACCAACATCGGCGTCACGATAGCGGGCATACTGCCGGCGATGGGCTTTTTACTACCTTTGGATTGAGCTGTATTTGTCACCGAAATATGCACCGATTTTTAGCTGTCTTAACACTGAAATTGTAACGGAATGTGCTTGTTTAAATGCCCTTTTACAGCACAAATCCGCTGAACCATGGCTGGTTTGGGCTGATCCACATAAATATCCTCATAAGCGATGACTTTAAGTCCGGAACGCGCTGCTAAAGCCAGCAATTCCCCCGGGTTTAAGAGGAAATTTGGGTTGGATGGCTTGCCAAATTCGGCATTGCCGACAGCAAAGGTTTCGTAAATAAAAACACCGCCATCTTTGAGCATTTTCGGGAGCTGATCTAAAAATGGGCGGTAAAGGTAATTGCTGACAATAATTCCCGCGAATTCCCGCCCTTCTAGAGGCCAGTCGGAGCCCTCTAAGTCCATTTCCTGAGAATGAATAGAAGGATTTCCAAGAGCTGAAAGAGCGGCAATATCCTGATCAACCGCCATGACGGAATAACCCAAGCTCGCAAGCAATAGGGAGTGACGACCAGAGCCGGCGGCTAAGTCTAAAACGAGACCCTCTTGAGGAATGGTTGCAGCAAATCGCCTCACCCAAGGTGAAGCATCTGCGATGGCATCGTGCACTTGAGGCAAATGGATCACACTTTTAGTCGTAAGCAAGCCCCATGGACTCGCGAACTTCTCGCATCGTCTCTTGGGCAACTTTACGAGCCTTGTCACAGCCGTCAGCAATAATGGAGCGCAACAAACTTGGATCATCTAAGTATTTTTGCGCCCTCTCAAACATAGGCTGTTGCTCAGCAAGAATGGCATCAATCACTGGTTGCTTGCACTCCAAACAACCAATACCAGCAGACTGACATTCCTTTTGAACCCAGGTCTTGGTATTTTCATCCGAGTAGACAGTGTGCAACTGCCAAACAGGGCAACGAGCAGGATCGCCAGGATCAGTTCTGCGAACACGAGCAGGATCGGTTGGCATTGTACGAATAGAGCGAATCACCTCTTCCGGCTTTTCGCGAATGCTGATCGTATTGCCATAGGACTTAGACATCTTCTGCCCATCAATGCCAGGCATACGAGAAGCTGTTGTCAACAAGGCTTGTGGCTCAGGCAGAATAATTTTGCGCGCACCCTCTAAGAAACCAAACAATCTCTCACGATCAGCCATGGAAAGACTTTGCGCCTCCTGCAGCAAGGCTTTTGCTTGCTCCAATGCCTCATCATCGCCGCGCTCCTGAAACGCCACTCGCAACTCTGCATACATCTTGGCACGTTTGCTACCTAATTTTTTTACTGCTTCGAGTGCTTTTTCTTCAAAACCTGGCTCGCGTCCATAGAGGTAATTAAAACGACGCGCTACTTCACGCGTCATCTCTACGTGGGGAACTTGATCTTCTCCAACCGGCACAAATTGAGCGCGGTAAATCAGAATATCGGCAGCTTGCAGCAATGGGTAACCTAGGAAACCATAGGTCTGCAGATCTTTTTCTTTGAGCTTCTCAATTTGATCTTTATAGGTAGGTACACGCTCAAGCCAGCCCAAAGGAGTTCCCATGGAGAGCAACAGGAAAAGCTCAGCATGCTCAGGCACTTTGCTCTGAATAAATAAGGTTGCTTGATTTGGATCTACGCCACAAGCCAACCAATCAATCACCATATCCCATACCGACTGCTCAATCACATCTGGGCTTTCGTAATGGGTAGTTAAGGCATGCCAATCAGCTACGAAAAAGTAACAAGGATACTCAGACTGTAGGCGCACCCAATTTTTGAGTACCCCGTGATAGTGGCCTAGGTGCAAACTACCAGTTGGTCGCATGCCAGAGAGAACGCGTTCTTCAAACATCTTGATCTTTATGATTTAAAGGTAAAAATTGGTTTAGTAATGTGGAATGGATCTATTAATGAAACAGCGACCATACCGGAGTTAAATGATCGGGTAGATGCGGCAAGGTACCAAGGTCAATATAACTTTCTTGGGGATCATGAAAATCAGATCCACGAGAAGCTAAAAAACCATAGTGCTGCGCAATCTTCCCATAAGTTTGATATTGATTTGGGCTATGGCTACCTGTAATCACCTCAATGGCCATCCCACCAATATCTTTAAAGTGCTTATATAGCTCATCCATCTGCATCGCACTGAGCTTATAACGTCCTGGGTGGGCAATCACTGCAACCCCACCAGCAGCCTTAATCCACGAAACTGCATTATCTAAGCTTGCCCATTGGTGAGGAACGTAACCAGGCTTATCCTCAACTAAATAGTTTTTAAATACTTGGTCAGTATCCCGACAAACACCCTGCTCAACTAAAAAACGCGCAAAGTGAGTTCTTGAAATTAACTCGTGATTCCCAGCGTAATGTAGAGCGCCCTCATAAGCTCCAGGTATTCCAGCCTTTAGCAATTGCTCAGCCATCATCTTGGCGCGATCACCACGACCGTCCCGAGTTCGCTGCAAACCCTCCAAAATACCAGCGTGTGCAGCATCAATACCGAGTCCCACAATATGAATGGTTTGCCCCATCCAAGTTACAGAAATTTCAACGCCGGAAAGATAATCCATGCCCAAGGTATTGGCAGCAGCACGGGCTCGCACTTGACCACCTAGCTCATCATGGTCGGTCAAGGCCCACAAGTGCACGCCATTGGCATGCGCTCGCTCAGCTAACTCTTCAGGCGACAAAGTGCCATCGGATACCACCGAATGGCAGTGCAAATCAGCATTAAGGGAGGAATTACTCTTCATACCCCATTTTAATGCCTAAGCCTTGATCTCCGCGATTACGGGGGCATGGTCGGAAGGCTGCTCCCAAGTACGGGGTTCTTTATCAATAAAACTAGCGTTACAGCTTTCTTTTAGGGCATCGCTAAGCAGAATATGGTCAATTCGCATTCCAGCATTGCGTCTAAAGCCCATCATGCGATAGTCCCACCAGCTAAAGGATTTTGGCGCCTGCTCAAACATCCGGAAGGAATCATGCAAACCCAAGTCAAGAAGTTCCTGAAATGCACCTCGCTCTTGGGGTGATACCAAGTTTTGGCCAATCCACTTTGCAGGATCATGAACATCATCATCGTTTGGCGCAATATTAAAGTCACCCAGCAATGCAAGGCGATCGTTTTGAGTCAGCTCATTCTTCAACCAAGCATGCAACGCTTTCAGCCATTCCAACTTATAAACAAACTTATCACTTTCAGGTGACTGTCCATTAGGAAAGTAGGCAGAGACAAGGCGCATAGGCTGCATCCCTTTAAAGCAAACAGTAGCGGCTAATATGCGCTGCTGCTCATCCTGACTGCCTGGAATATTTCGGACTGGCTTTAGAAATGCAGTTTCTAAATCTGCTGTCATTGGAGCTAAAGCCGCGCGCCGCAAAATGATAGCAACGCCGTTATACGTTTTTTGACCAGCCGCTAAGCTCAAGTAGCCAGCAGCCTCAAGCTCTGCATGAGGATACTTATCATCGGTCAACTTTAACTCTTGAAGACATAGGGCATCAATCGGCTTGTTGGCTTTTTCTTGATCGCCTAGCCACTTCAAAACATGGGGCAAACGCACCTTAAGTGAATTCACATTCCACGCGGCAATTCGAACTGACTCAGTCATCAATTCCTAACTCCTGCAACTTCCGAGTAATCGTATTACGCCCAATGCCGAGCCTTTGTGCAGCCTCGACACGTCTACCTCGAGTAACTTCTAGCGCAGCTTGAAGAACGGCCTTTTCAAACTTAGAACATAGGACGTCGTACACCTCTACATCTCCGTCTTGCAGCATCTTGACAGCCAATCGCCCTAAACCACCCTCCCAATCAGTAGGCATGGTTCGCGCAGCAGGGTTGGCAGGTAGCGACTCCCCCTGCAAAACAACCGGTTGCTCACCAGCCTCAGCCAAAATATCAGCAGGCAAATCACCCACACCAATTAAATTGGAGGGTGTCATCACGGTAAGCCAGTGGCACAAATTTTCTAATTGACGGACGTTGCCAGGAAATGGCATACCGCCAATTTCTTTCAGCGCTTCGTCAGAAAGTTTTTTGGACTCAACGCCCAATGCCTTAGCGCATGACAACATGAAGTGTCTAGCAAGCACAGGAATATCTTCAGCACGTTCACGCAATGGGGGCATGCGTAAACGAATCACGTTGAGGCGATGTAACAAGTCTTCACGGAAGGCACCAGCTGCAACCCGTGCTTCTAAATTTTGGTGGGTAGAGGCAATGATTCGGACATTTGCTTTAATTGGATCTTGACCGCCTACGCGATAAAAATGACCATCTGTCAGCGCGCGCAATAGGCGAGTCTGTAAGTCAAATGGAATATCGCCAATCTCATCCAAGAACAATGTTCCACCATCGGCTTGCTCAAAACGTCCGCGGCGCAGAGTCAAAGCTCCCGCGAAAGCGCCCCGCTCATGGCCAAATAACTCTGACTCCAGTAGATCCTTGGGAACAGCCGCAGTGCTAAATGCTACAAAGGGTCCTTTGGCCCGGGGGCTATGCTTATGCAAAGCCTGAGCGACTAACTCTTTACCGGTTCCAGATTCACCAGTAATCAAAACAGTTGAGTGAGATTGAGCTAGACGACCAATTGCTCTAAATACCTCCTGCATGGCAGGTGCTTGACCAATAATTTCTGTAGAGTCTTGCCTCCAACCATTCACCTCTTTATTACCAGATTGATTACGCTCACTCTGCTCAATTGCACGTCGAATGAGTTCAACGGCCTTATCAATATCAAAAGGCTTAGTGAGGTATTCAAATGCACCGCCTTGAAACGAAGATACTGCTGAATCTAAATCAGAGTAAGCCGTCATGATGATGACAGGCAATAAAGGATGGGTTTCTTTGACGTTCTGCAAAAGATCCAAGCCATTGCCACGAGGCATGCGGATATCAGAAATCAAAACTTGAGGCGTCTCCTTATCTAACGCATCGAGCACATCATTGGGATTGGAAAAGCTCTTATGTGGAATATTCTCACGCGTGAGTGCCTTTTCAAGCACCCAACGAATTGATTGATCATCGTCCACGATCCAAACGGGTTTCATGATGCTTTCTCCTGCCTACGGTAAGGAATTTGAATATGAAAATCAGTCCGTCCAGGACGGCTGTCACAAGCAATAAAGCCTTGATGTTGCTGTACAAAAGTTTGAGCTAAAGTTAAACCCAGTCCACTGCCACCCTCTCGCCCAGAAACTAAAGGGAAGAAAATGCGCTCACGAATATCTTCTGGAATACCGGGGCCGTTATCAATCACATGCAAATCCATTGCCATCTTGTAACGCTGCTTTGAAATAGTGACCGACCGTGCAACACGAGTTTTAAATTCAATCTGTGCAATGCCCTCGCGGATTTCTTCTGAGAGCGCTTGAGCAGCATTGTGAGCAATATTGAGAACAGCCTGAATTAATTGCTCGCGATCACCAAGCACCTCTGGAAGGCTCGTGTCATAGTTGCGAATAATCCGCAAACCTTTTGGAAACTCTGCGAGCACAAGGCTGCGAACACGCTCCAATGCTTCATGAACATTGAATGATTCCATTGCATGCGCTTTGCGATGCGGCGCCAGCAATCGATCAACGAGAGTTTGTAATCGATCGGACTCTTTAATGATGACCTGCGTATATTCCCGCAAACCTTTATCGGGGAGCTCAAACTCTAAAAGCTGGGCTGCACCACGAATACCGCCTAAGGGATTTTTAATCTCATGCGCCAAATTACGCATCAATTGTTTATTTGCTTCAACTTGTTGAGTAACGCGTTCATCTCGCTCACTACGCAACTGTTGATCAATTGGGAACCACTCCATCATGATCAAACTGGGATCTTCCAAGCTAGCCACTACTACGTGCGCAGGAATGGAATCTTGGTGAATACTTCCGGGTAATGAATGCAAGACCATCTCTTGACGTTGAGCTGAAAAGTGCCCCGCCTTAACTTCTTCAATCATATGATTGAGAGATTCGTTTGATCCAAATAAGTCATGCACAGACTGACCCTCAAGGGATTTACGCGATAGATCCAAGGCTGACTCTGCAGCAGGGTTCACATAAACCAATTGTTGGTTCTCAGCCTCAAATACCACGATGGCATTGGGCATCTGATCAAGCAATGTCGGAAAAAAAGGAGCAGCCGAAGCTGCCCCTTTGAACGAATTGCGCAACAGACCTGCGCTCAACATTTGTCCTTCGCTTACAGGGAGTAGTACATATCGAATTCGATTGGGTGAGTTGTCATACGGAAACGTGTGACATCCTCCATCTTCAAAGCGATATATGCGTCGATCATAGAATCAGTAAAGACACCGCCACGAGTCAAGAACTCACGGTCTTTGTTCAAAGCTTCTAATGCTTCTTCTAAGCTTGCGCAAACGGTTGGGATCTTTGCATCTTCTTCTGGTGGCAAGTCATACAAGTTCTTGTCAGCAGCTTCGCCTGGATGAATCTTGTTTTGAACGCCGTCCAAACCAGCCATCATCAATGCTGAGAAGCAAAGGTATGGATTGGCCAATGGATCAGGGAAGCGAGTTTCAATACGACGACCCTTAGGGCTTGAAACGTGTGGAATACGGATTGATGCTGAACGGTTACGTGCAGAGTAAGCCAACTTCACTGGAGCTTCAAAGCCTGGAACCAAACGCTTGTATGAGTTTGTACCTGGGTTAGTAATCGCATTCAATGCTTTAGCGTGCTTAATGATGCCGCCGATGTAGAACAATGCGAACTCTGACAAACCTGCGTAGCCGTTACCAGCAAACAAGTTCTCGCCGTTTTTCCAAATAGATTGGTGAACGTGCATACCAGATCCGTTGTCACCAACGATAGGCTTAGGCATAAATGTAGCTGTCTTGCCGTAAGCATGCGCAACGTTTTGAACTACATACTTCTGCCAGATGGTCCAGTCAGCGCGCTCTACCAATGTGCTGAACTTAGTACCCAATTCGTTTTGGCCTTGACCAGCAACTTCATGGTGATGAACTTCGACTGGAATGCCCAAAGATTCGAGGATCAAACACATCTCAGAACGCATGTCCTGGAATGTATCTACAGGA
The DNA here is from genome assembly GCA_046046735.1 of Pseudomonadota bacterium. GTDB lineage: Bacteria > Pseudomonadota > Gammaproteobacteria > Burkholderiales > Burkholderiaceae > Polynucleobacter. The sequence continues at coordinate 467 of JBJOJF010000230.1, read as the reverse complement.
GCAACTGGGAAGTAGCCGCCTTTTTTACCTGGACGGTGACCAGTGTTACCGCCTTCGATCTCAGCAGCTGAAGACCATGGAGCCTCTTCAGAATCTACCTTAACGAAACAACCTTGCATGTCAGCACCCCAACGGACGCCGTCAAAAATAAAGAATTCTGGCTCTGGACCAAAGTAAGCTGTATCGCCTAAACCAGTGCTCTTCAAATAAGACTCGGCACGCTTAGCAATCGAACGTGGATCACGGTCGTAACCTTTGCCATCTGAAGGCTCGATCACATCACATGTGATTACTAATGTTGGCTCTTCATAGAATGGGTCGATGTAGCAAGCTGTTGGATCAGGCATCAACAACATGTCAGAAGCTTCAATACCCTTCCAACCAGCAATAGATGAACCGTCAAATGCATGACCGCTCTCAAATTTGTCTTCGTCAAAATGGGAAATAGGTACTGTTGTGTGTTGCTC
>JBJOJF010000229.1:0-3826 GCA_046046735.1 Pseudomonadota bacterium | reverse complement strand
CAGTTATCAGCACAGGCTCAAGAAATTTATAGTCAACTCAAACAATCTGCAACTCAAACAGAAGCAAGGACCCACTGATGCGGATTGTGATTGATTTACAGGGCGCACAAAGTAATAGCCGCTTTAGAGGTATCGGACGCTACACCACTTCACTGGCACAAGCCATTATTCGCAATCGTGGCGAGCATGAAGTATTTATTGTTTTAAACGGTCTATTTCCGGACGCTACGCAATTTATCAAGAATCAGTTTGCCGATTTACTGCCCGCCGAAAATATTCGCGTCTGGTATGCGCCCGGCCCCGTGATGGAATGCCAGGCAGGAACTGATTTACGTCGCGAAGGTGCTGAGCTAGTTCGCGAGGCGTTTATTGCCAGCCTTCATCCTGATATTGTCCATATCAGCAGTTTGTTTGAAGGGTTTGGTGACAACACAGTAACGAGTGTTGCCAAGTTCGACACAGATACTCCTGTGAGTATTTCTTTCTATGACCTGATTCCCTTCTTAAACCCAAAAGAGTATTTAGAAGTAGATCGTTTTTACGCCACCTACTATTTAAGAAAACTTGAGTACCTCAAAAAAGCTTCGCTACTCCTCAGTATTTCGGAGTTCTCGCGTTCTGAAGGTTTAGAGCATTTAGATTTTTCTCCAGAGCAGATCGTGAATATCTCTTCTGCTGCTGAGCCTTTCTTTAGCGATGCAGCCCCTGCTACAGATCCAACTGCCCTCAACGAAAAGTTTGGCATCACCAGGCCATTTGTTCTATATACCGGCGGCGCAGATCCGCGTAAGAATCTCACTCGCCTTCTGGAAGCTTATGCACTGATCCCAAAAGAGATTCGCCTTGAACATCAATTAGTGCTGGCGGGTCGCATCGATCGTGCCGAGCACTTAAGCTTACTCAAGGGCATCAAAGCCTCTGGCATGAATGCCGATGAAGTCGTCTTTACGGAATACATTACCGACGACGAATTGCAAACCCTGTATTACACCTGCAAGCTCTTTGTCTTCCCTTCTTGGCATGAAGGCTTTGGCCTGCCTGCTCTTGAGGCAATGAAGTGTGGCGCCGCAGTTATTTCCTCTAACACCTCCAGCTTGCCAGAAGTGGTGAACTTGGAAGAGGCCTTATTTGACCCGCTATCCACGCAATCGATTACTGGCAAATTAGTTGAGTTTCTATCTAAGCCTGAATTAATTGAGCGCATGAAAGCCCACGCAAAAATTCAGGCACCATTATTTTCATGGGATGCTAGCGCTCAAAAAGCCATTGCTGGTTTTGAAGCGCTGATTGCTCAACGTCAAGCCGCCGGGTTAAAGCCTGCCAGACTGAGTAATGCTCAGCTGCTAGAAAAGTTAATCCCACAACTGGCTCAATTGTCTTTTGATAACAAGCAGTACAAGGATGTTGATCTATTGCAGTTCTCTGCCTGCTTGGCACAAAACTTTCCCAAAGAGCCACGCAAAAAACAACTCTTGATTGATATCTCTGAGTTAGTCAAACGCGATGCCAAGACAGGTATTCAGCGTGTCGTGCGCTCTCTACTCACTGAAATGCTGATTAGCCCTCCAGAGGGTTATGAAGTGCACCCGATTTACGCCAATCAACTGAGCTTGGGCTATCGCTATGCCAATCGCTTTAAGAAGAAGTTCTTTGCTAGCGATGAGAATACAGCGGCGATGGGTGAGAGCAATACCAATAATGCCGAAGACCCTGTGATCGAAACGCAGCCTGGAGACATCTTCCTAGGCATTGATTTACAGGCAGATATTGTTCAAGCACAGAAGCAGTACCTCTCTGCTATTCGCCTAAGTGGGACCAAGGTTTACTTTGTTGTTTATGACTTATTGCCAATCCTCTTCCCGAATGCTTTCCCAAGCGCTGCCGAATTTAATCACCGTCAGTGGCTCCTAGAAATTAGTAAGTTTGATGGAATCATTTGTATCTCCAAAGCAGTTGCTGATGACTATCGCGAATGGGCTGGCGTTCATATTCCAGATCTACCAAAACAATTTGACGTTGCCTGGTTTCATCTTGGTGCTGATATTGAAAACTCAGTACCCACTACTGGTCTGCCAGCAAACGCTGCAGAAGTGATTACTCAGATTAGCGCTCAACCGAGCTTTGTGATGATTGGCACGCTTGAACCACGCAAAGGCTATGGTCAAACTCTGCCTGCCTTTGAAAAACTGTGGGGCAATGGTGCTCAAGTCAATCTGGTGATCATTGGTAAAAAAGGTTGGATGGTTGATGAGCTGGTTAAACATATTGAAAGCCACCCCGAACTGAATAAACGCCTGTTCTGGCTAGACAGCATTAGCGATGAATACCTCGATAAGATCTACTCTGCCAGCACCTGCCTGATTGCTGCTTCAGATGGCGAAGGCTTTGGCTTACCTCTGATTGAGGCTGCCAGAAGGCATGTACCCATTATTGCTAGAGATATTCCGGTATTTAAGGAAGTCGCAGGAGAGCACGCTTTCTATTACAAAGCGAGCAAGCCCGAAGAGATGAGCCAGGCCATACAAACATGGCTTGACCTATTCGCTAAAGGCCAGCATCCTCGCTCAGACAAGATGCCTTGGCTGACCTGGAAAGAAAGTGCTCAATCCGTCCTCAAAACCTTATTAAACTAGGGCTAATGCTAAATACCGAATCTCTCTCAAATTCACGCTCTCCTGGCCTACTAGCCTCGATTGCCTCGCTTTGGCAATATCGCGCTTTTATCCTCGGTAGCACGAAACGTGAATTTCAGACGAAATACAAAAATTCACTGCTGGGCTTTGCATGGCCCATCATCAACCCACTGGCTTTAATTCTGGTTTACACCCTCGTCTTCTCTAAAGTGATGGGTGCACGCTTGCCAGGTGCTGCAGTTGATGGGGGCTCTAGCATTTACGCCTACAGCATTTATTTATGCATCGGCATCATCGTCTGGACGCTGTTCTCTGAACTGACGTCTCGTGCTCAAGTCGTTTTTTTAGAAAACGCCAATCTTTTAAAGAAACTCAACTTTCCACGTTTGTGTTTGCCTGTCATTGTGATCTTTAATGCAGGTCTCAATTTCATCATCATCTTTGCACTGTTCACCCTCTTTCTTCTGGTGACCAATAATTTTCCTGGAGCCTGCTTCCTTGCAGTGATCCCCCTACTCATCATTCTGGTGGCATTCTCAATCGGACTGGGAATGACGCTTGGCGTACTCAATGTATTTTTTAGAGACATTGGTTATTTCTATAGCGTGGCTTTGCAGTTTTGGTTTTGGCTTACCCCTATCGTCTATTCAGCCAATATCCTTCCAGAAAAAATTCGCTTTTTAATTGCCTTTAATCCCCTGACCAATCTCTTGCAGGCATTTCAAGGAATTTTTGTTGATCATGCTTGGCCAAATTGGTCCAGCCTTTGGTTCATTTGCGTATTAGCGATCCTACTGAACATTAATGGCTTCCGCTTATTCCGTAAGCGTTCTGGCGAAATGGTGGACTTACTCTAATGGCGCAGATTACTGTTCGCAACTTAGGTAAAGCCTATAAGCGCTACCCTTCAAAATGGTCACGCCTAGCTGAATGGATCATTCCATTTAGTGGCAACCGCCATACCCTCAATTGGGTATTACAAGATCTGAATTTCACTGTAAATCCCGGCGAGGCTGTGGGCATCATTGGTGTCAATGGCGCAGGTAAGAGCACGCTACTGAAAATGATCTCAGGCACTTCACAACCCACTACGGGTTCTGTCGAAATGACTGGCAAGGTAGCTGCCTTACTTGAATTGGGTATCGGCTTTCATCCTGACTTTACTGGCAGACAAAATGCTTATATGGCCGGAC
>JBJOJF010000228.1:0-3629 GCA_046046735.1 Pseudomonadota bacterium | reverse complement strand
TTCCTTGCGCAATCGGCTGCCATTACAAGCCGGACAAGTTTGTACATTTTGATAGCGAGATAATTCTTCGCGAACCGTCATTGAATCAGTTTCGCGATAGCGTCGTTCAAAGTTAGCAACAATTCCTTCGAAGGCGTGTTCACGAATACTATTTTTGCCACGCTCGTTGATGTACTCGAATGGAATGGTGACATCGCCCGATCCAAGCAGTATCAGGTCTTGCTGTTTCTTATTCAAAGTCTCAAAAGGCTTCTCGACATCAAAGCCGCCATGCTTGGCAAGGGTTTGCAGAAGCTTGAAATAAAACTGGTTACGACGATCCCAGCCTTTGATGGCTCCTGAGGCGAGCGATAAATCTGGATGCGCAACAATTCGTTTTGGATCAAAGAAGGACTGGTGCCCAAGGCCATCACAAGATGGGCATGCACCCATTGGGTTGTTGAATGAGAAAAGACGTGGCTCAAGTTCTTGTAACGAGTAAGAGCAAATCGGACATGCAAACTTGCTCGAGAAAATCATCTCTTTGCCTGTATCCATGTCGACAATCATGGCCTTACCATCTGCCAGGCGCAATGCAGTTTCAAAAGACTCTGCCAAACGCTGCTGAATGTCTGGGCGCACTTTAATGCGATCAACTACGACTTCGATGGAATGCTTATCGTTCTTCTTCAGCGTCGGCAGTTGATCTACTTCAAAGATTTCTGCTTTAGCAGTATTAGTAGTGCCGCCACCAGATCGAACACGGAAACGGACAAATCCCTGTGCCTGTAAATCTTGAAAGAGGTCAACGAACTCGCCTTTACGCTCGCTGACCACAGGTGCCAGAATCATGAGCTTAGTATCTTCAGGCATCGCTAAAACAGTGTCGACCATTTGCGAGACACTCTGAGCCTCTAATGGCAGATCATGGTCTGGGCAGTGCGGGGTGCCAGCACGCGCGAATAACAGGCGTAAGTAATCATGAATTTCAGTAACGGTACCCACAGTTGAGCGCGGATTATGGCTAGTCGCTTTTTGCTCAATGGAAATGGCGGGAGAGAGACCCTCAATCGTATCGACATCCGGCTTTTCCATAAGCTGCAAGAACTGGCGTGCATAGGCAGATAGAGACTCTACGTAACGACGTTGACCTTCGGCATAGAGAGTATCGAAAGCCAGTGAGCTTTTGCCCGAACCGGATAACCCAGTAAGAACGACCAATTTCTCTCTAGGAATGTCTAGATTGATGTTTTTGAGGTTGTGCGTGCGCGCACCGCGGATCTTAATTTCGTTATTCATGATTTTTTAGCGTAACTTGTTAATATAGCTCTTTCCCATGAATCCTTCTGAACTCCGCTCCACTCTGGCCTTAGCAGGCATCTTTGGCCTTCGCATGTTGGGCCTATTTCTGCTTTTGCCCGTATTTAGCATTCATGCACGCGGCCTGCCTGGTGGGGAGCATGCCTTATGGGTGGGTCTGACGCTAGGGATCTTCAATATTGTCCAGGCCTGTTTTTACATCCCTTTAGGCCGTCTATCTGACCGTATTGGTCGAAAACCAGTAGTTTTATGGGGGCTCTCCTTATTTGTTGCTGGAGCTTTAATTTGCGCGGCTCAAGATGATCTTTTGTGGATTGCGATTGGGCGGGGTGTGATGGGCGCTGGAGCGGTCTCTGCAGCGATTTCTGCATGGGTGGCTGATTTAACTCGGGAGCAGGTACGTACTCGTGCCATGGCTTTAGTGGGCGGGAGTATCGCCCTGTCTTTTGCCTTATCGCTTGTGATTGCGGCGCCGATTTACCGTGTCATTAGCTTGAGTGGAATTTTTGTAGTGCTGGCAGTCCTTGGAGTGCTAGCGATGTTTGTGACCTACTATGTTTTACCAACCACTAAGCCTGAAGCAAAGGTTCAGCAGGCGAGCTTGAAGGAAGTCTTTCTGCGCCCTGAACTAATGCGTCTGAATGCTGGGGTATTCGTCTTGCATGCAACACAAGTCGCAATGTTCTTGGTGGTACCTCGTTTGCTAGTGCAAGCAGGCCTGCCACTAGCATCCCATTGGCAGGTTTATCTCCCGGTAGTTTTGCTATCTTTTTTCCTAATGGCGCCGATATTGATTTTTGGTGAGAAGAAACAGCAACTGCGCACCATTCTTTTATTTGCGATTGTGTTGCTACTCATCGCTGAATTACTTTTTACAAATACTTCTTCGGTGATCTCAATTGCGATCGCTTTATTGATTTATTTTGTAGGATTTAATTTATTGGAGGCTTTACAGCCTTCATTGGTTTCACGCTTCGCAAAGGAATCCAAGGGAACTGCATTAGGTGTTTACAACACTACTCAGTCAATTGGCTTATTCACTGGGGCAGTAATTGGGGGCTATTTAATGGATAGCCATGGTGATTTATCGGTCTTTGCAATGGGCGCGGTACTCCTAGTTTGCTGGCTTATAATTGCATGGTCGATGCGTGAATTGCCTGCTAAAGTAGTTGTTTCAAGCGATTCAGTAGCAAAGACATAACCCAAGCTTTACATTTAATTAACTGCATTATTTTCTTCGGGAGACAACATGGCTTCGGTAAATAAAGTCATCATCGTAGGTAACGTAGGGCGTGACCCAGAAACACGTTACATGCCAAGCGGCGACGCCGTAACTAATATTTCTGTAGCGACATCAGATCGTTACAAAGACAAGCAAACTGGCGAAATGAAAGAAACCACTGAATGGCATCGTGTTGCATTCTTTGGCAAGCTCGCTGAGATCGCTGGACAGTATCTTAAAAAAGGTTCACAAGTGTATGTAGAGGGTCGTTTGCGTACTCGCAAATGGACTGATGCTAGTGGTCAAGAGAAATACTCTACTGAGATTGTTGCAGAAACCATGCAAATGCTTGGTGGCAAGCCAGTAGGTGGCGGTGGTGATGGTGGTGAAAGTTACAGCCGTTCAAAGCCGGCTGAACAATCTGCACCAGCATCTTCTAATGCTGCATCACTGGGTGCAATGGACGACGATATTCCGTTTTAAGCATTCACTAAATTGTTGTGAAATAAAAAGCCCTTCTTGAAGGGCTTTTTACTTATCTGCGAACTAATTACTGTCTTGCATGGCGCGTGTTATTTGGCCATGGTGCATTGTGATCTGTCCGAAAAGGGTTGATGTCTAATCCACCGCGTCGAGTGTAGCGGGCATAGACTGAAAGTTTTTCTGGTTTGCACTGGCGTTTAATATCGCTAAAGATAGTTTCCACACAATGCTCATGAAACTCCCCGAGCTGTCTAAAGCCAATCAAATAGCGTAATAAGCCCTCCTCCAAAATAGGACGACCTTGGTAACGAATTTCTATGCTTGCCCAATCTGGCTGGCCAGTCACTGGGCAATTCGATTTGAGTAAGTGTGAAACCAAACACTGTTCAATAGGACCAAAGGATTCATTCACCTCAAGCAGACTTGGATCAGCGCTGAGATTGGGATCAATTTCAATATCGAGACGGTCCATGAGTACGCCACTCATTTCCTGCATCCCCTTTTTTGCAATGATCTCAGTGGGATTAATGCGTGTGGAAACTTGACTACCAGCAACTGAAGATAAATCAGTGATTAATCTTTCTCGCACCTCATTTTCATCTTCAAAGCGCGCGCTATTGAGACT
>JBJOJF010000227.1:0-2958 GCA_046046735.1 Pseudomonadota bacterium | reverse complement strand
ATAAAAAGTAGTGGAATTATTGGCTTATTTTTAAGTCAATTTCAGATGAATTCATGCTCCCAAAAAGAGCAAACTTAAGCGTCCTTTTTATACTCATTCACATAAAATATTCGAGTGAATTTTTAAGCTAAATGACACCTCTAAGTAGTCAAAAAAATTACTGTGCCAAAGGTAACTTCACAATAAAACGCGCTCCTCCAGCATCTCGATCTTCATGCCAAATTGACCCTTTATATCGAGTCACAATGTGTCTGCATAGCCACAAACCGAGACCCATTCCAGACTGTTTTGTGGTGTCTAACAACTCAAATAAAGCAGGTTTAAATTCTGGGGAAACGCCGTGACCATTGTCAGAAATACTCATGCAGACTGATGTGCCGTCATGTCGCACTTCAATAGAAATTGACCTGCCAGAGACCCCGTTCTGAGACAGAGATTGAATGGCGTTATTCAGTAAATTCAAGATAACTTGTTCGATTTCACCTGGATTTACTTCAACCCATACCCCCTCATCACCCTGAAATGTGAGCTCAATATTCTGAGATTTCAGTTCAGGCCTAACAATATCAAGTACCTTAGATATGGAGTTATTCAGTTGAATCCGTTGGAATGCTGAGGATGCGTCAGAAAAAATTGAGCGAAGTGATTTGACAATAGTGACCGCCCTTTGATTATCAGCCTCCAATGCGTCCAGGACCTCATGGCCAACCTCAGAACTCAATCCCCCCTTCCCTAGTTTCATTTTAAGAAACTGAATATTGAGATTAGATGCGCCCAGGGGCTGGTTTAACTCGTGGGCAATTGATGCGGATAATGCTCCGGTTGCAGCAGTTTTATTGGCCTTGAGCAAACTAGCGATTAGTGTGTCTCGCTCCTCCAAAAGGGTTATGACCCTGATGTTGTCTTCGACATTTTTAGCATTCTCAAACGATAGCCTCTCAGTCCAATAACCAATAATGGCCACATAGGACAAGGCGGTACAGGCGATCCACATCCACCTAACTAGAGTGCTGATATACGGTTCTTCATAGATGTGAACAGAATTGGGCATATAGTCAGCTGCCACCAATAAAACCCGTGTAATAGCCAACGCCAACTCAACCACTGTCGTACAAATTAAAAAATTCAGCTGAATACTGCGCACCCGTCTACGAGTGACTAATAGTTCATACAGAATCCAAAGCAGGCATAGAGCTGTAAGACCCACAACAAAAGAGACTCGGTAATAGTAATTACCCAACCCCCTCAAATACTCCAACACAAGACCAAAAAGGATGATGATGACCGGCGCCAAGATAATTAGCCATCGCCCAATTGCCTGGTTAAGCGATCTGGAAAACAACCCAAGATAAACATATCCCGCAAAGAATAAGGTATTGGCAACAGGTAGAAGAGCAATGTTTGTATGGGGGGCTATTGCAAAGGTTCCAAACGAAACCGTAATCAATCCAAGAGAGATAAGCCAAAAGTAATTTGGTTTCTCAGCAGGTCTTGCGGCGCTTAAATGCGGCAGAAAGGAAACAAATAGACCCCCAAGCAATAAAGCAGAGACAAAGAAGAAGGTTTCATTAGCGAATTTCATGCTGAGATCCTACTACTATTCGAGCGGCCATTCCTTGATTCCAATCGCAAGCTAGAGGCCCAAAAATAAGCGGTTCAGCACTACTAATGGCTCCTGCTAAGCTAAAATCCAGTATGACTTCAACACCCATTGCCTTTGATTACCCCCAGCAAAATGCTGCTGGGGCAACCTGCACCGCCCAAGCCTGGGCGAAGACTCCCCCTCAATTACATGGCACTGAAAAAGCGGCCGTTATTGCTCGTATTAAGCAGTTGTTGATTGAAAAAGATGCAGCCTTAGTAGCGCACTACTATGTTGATGGCGATATTCAAGATCTCGCTATGGAGACAGGTGGTTTTGTTGCTGATTCCTTGGAGATGGCTCGTTTTGGCAAAAACCACTCTGCCAAGAACTTAATCGTGGCTGGTGTGCGCTTTATGGGTGAGACCGCCAAGATATTAAGCCCCGAGAAGCGCATCTTCATGCCGGATTTAGAGGCCACCTGCTCTCTCGACTTGGGTTGCGATGCGACTGACTTTGCTACTTTTAGAGCCGCACATCCTGATCGCGTAGTTGTGGTCTACGCCAACACCAGTGCTGCCGTTAAAGCCCAAGCAGATTGGATGGTCACGAGCTCATGCGCTTTGGCAATCGTTCACCAACTCAAATTAGAGGGCAAAAAGATTCTCTGGGCTCCTGATCGTCACCTCGGTCGCTATATTCAGGATCAAACGGGTGCTGACATGCTGCTCTGGAATGGCGCCTGTATTGTTCATGACGAATTCAAAGCAGTTGAATTAGAAATGCTCAAGGCTGCACATCCGAACGCCATGATCCTGGTTCACCCAGAATCTCCTCAAGCAGTGGTCGATCTAGCCGATGTAGTGGGCTCTACCTCCGCCATGATCAAAGCAGTTGTTGAAGGATCAGCCACCGAATACATTGTGGCGACCGATAAAGGCATCTTGCATCGGATGCGCCAGCTTGCCCCAAATAAAGTATTGATTGAAGCTCCTACTGCTGGCAATAGCGCCACCTGTAAGAGTTGTGCCCACTGCCCATGGATGGCCATGAACGGCTTGCAAGGTATTTTGGATTGCCTTGAAAATGCTTCTGGTGAAATTCAGATTGATGAAGCGATTCGCGTAAAAGCTTTAGGCTGCATTGATCGCATGTTAGATTTCACAAGCAATCATCCCGATCTACTGGCCAAGGCACAGCATGGCTTTGTTAAAAATATTGGCGCCGCCTAAGATCACTAATATTTTGCTTTTTTAATTCCTTACTTTTTCTGTGTATATTTTTGATTGATTACTCCGCATGTTTGAATACAACGAGACCTTAGAACAAGCACGTCAACGCAATATTCACGATGCCTTAATGGAAGATATTGGCAC
>JBJOJF010000226.1:0-5058 GCA_046046735.1 Pseudomonadota bacterium | reverse complement strand
TTTTCTTCTAAGGTTGGTAAGAAAGCTGTTCCCAAGCGTGTCACGCTCAGTAAAGTCAAACCCAATACAAAGACCGCTACTGAAACAACAGTTAATGGGCGATCCATCCACCTTCTTAGCAAGGGTTTATAGCCATTGAGGAGTTTAGTAATAAATCCAGGTGGTTTGTGATGCAGGTTCTCGCCGAAGACTAAAGAAATCATGGCCGGCAAGAACGTTAAGCTGAGAATCATCGCGGCAATCAAAGCAAATCCCATGGTGAAGGCCATGGGCTTGAAGATAATGCCCTCTACTCCACCCATAAAAAATAATGGTGAGTACGCCACAATAATGATGCCGGTAGAGTAAATCATGGCGCGTTGTACTTCACTCGTTGCCAGGATGATGCTTTGATTTAGGCGCTTACCACCCTCTTCCAAATGACGCATGACGTTCTCTGTCAGAATCACTGCGGAATCGACAATCACACCAAAGTCAATTGCTCCAAGAGAGATCAAATTTGCCGGCACACTCCATAGGTGCATCTGAATAAACGAGACGCATAAGGCGAGTGGAATGACGGCAGCCACCACTGCTGCTGCACGCAAATTACCTAAGAAAAAGAACAGGACTGCCAAAACCAAAGAAATACCAAAGAACAAAGTGTGCTTCACCGTACCAATGGTGATGTCGAGGAGCACCTGACGATCATAGAAGGGCTTGACTTCAATACCCGGCGGCAGAATTTGTTTATTAATGTTTTCAACAGTATTGCGTACACGAGCTAATACTTCAGTAGCATTTTCACCACGACGCAAATAGACAATACCCTCAACCGAATCTGGATTGTCATTAAATTGGAACATTCCAAGGCGCGGTGCATTCCCGATCTCCACTCGGGCCACATCCCCAATCCGAATCGGAACGCCATTATGGATAGTGATCACTACACGCTTAATATCATCAATACTTTTGAGTAAGCCTACGCCGCGAACTACAAATTGCTGCTCACCACTTGGTAGCAAGCCACCACCAGTATTGCTATTGGCATTAGTTAAAGCAGTAATAAGCTGGGTAACGGTAACCCCTTTGGCCTGAAGACTCTCAGGACTAACGATCACTTGATACTGACGGACCTTACCTCCAAAGGAAGAAACATCAGCAACCCCTGGGGTTTGCTTGAGCTCTTTATAGATCTCATAGTTCTGCAGAGTTTTTAAATGTGTTGATGAAGCGTAATCGGATTTCACCTCATAACGCATGATCTCACCGGTCGCATCAGAGTCAGGGCTGACACTAGAAGTAACGCCGGCTGGGAAATTGACATTGGACAAGCTAGAAATGAAACGTTGTCGCGCTTGAAAAGGATCCGTTGTGTCATTGAATTTCAGGGTAACGACCGACAGACCAAATAAAGATACGGAACGGAAAGCCTGCAGGCCGGGAATGCCAGCCAAGGCATTCTCAACCGGAATAGTGACTTGTTGCTCAACCTCGGTAGTACTTCTTCCGGGCCATTGAGAAATCGCTTGAATAGTTAAAGGCGCAACTCCTGGATATGGCTGGATCGGCAATTTAGAAAGACTAAACATCCCTAAACCCAACAGCACAATAGAAGCGATGATGACAAGCACTCGCTTCTCAACGACGCCTCGAATAAAGGAGGTAAACGCGCTCACTTAGTCTTCCTGCTTCGCAAATCGATCATTTAGCAGAACTGCACCTTCAGCTAGGATCTGAGAACCCGGCTCTACACCTTCAGTAATTGCAAAGCTTTTACTATTTAAATCGTAACCTTTTACAGGAAGACGACGATAGGTCTCATCCCCCGCTTTGATAATGACATAACGCATTTCCCGAATGCGAACCACAGCAGTTTGCGGAACGACGATGGCATCGGCCATACCGGTAGTTAACTTAGCCGAGGCATACATATCTGGGCGTAAAAGGTCATCATTATTCTCAATTTCAGCGCGAATGAGCAAGGCACGAGTTTGTGAATCGATCGTTGGGGCAATGTAGTTAGCGTAAGCAACAAACTCTTTATCTGGATAGGCCTCTACGTGCAAGACCATTTTTTGACCCTGCTTAATTAAACGCAAATCCTGCTCGAACACATTTCCGAGAAACCACAATTGCTTTGGATCGGCCAGAGTGGCAATCACATCACCAGAGTTGACAGCTGATCCAGGCTCCACATTACGCTTGACCACTACCCCTTTTATTGGGGAGCGCATGATTAAATTGCCCTGCGTCTTGCCAGTGTTTTCAATTGCTTTGATATCGCCATCACCAGCACCTAAGTTCCGCATACGATTTGCTGCAGCCTGCTGGGTAATGCGCGCGTCACCGAGTAAATCCCCCATCGTTTTACTAGCCTCTAAAACCTTCGCCGTTTTTGAGGAGAGCAAATACTCTTGCTGCGCAGAAACAAACTCAGGGCTATAGAGTTCAACTATTGGCGAACCAATATTTAGATCTGCGCCATCAAATGCATAAATACGTTCTACCCGACCTGGTGCACGCGCTGAAAGTACTTTAGATTTTTCGGCATTAAATGCCAAACGCCCTGGCACTTTAATGTCCACTGGCACTTGTACCTTCTCAGCATTCTGAAATATATAAATCTCAGGATTGAGCTTAATACCGGGAAGCTTTAATTCGAGGATGCCACTTTTCTCTACTTTTAAAGCCTTGTCGGAAGCTTCTATCTTCACATTACGATTTACATTGGTAATACGGCCCAACACAATACCCATAGACAATATGGCAAATGCAAAAGCAGCTAAGCGAATGCGATATCGATTTTGTGGACTAAGATTCCAGTACAAAGCGCCCACGCTAGCCAGTGCTATTTGAAGACGGTGGCCGCCAAAATTGAAAACCTTTTCAAATACTGGCTTTGCCTTATCGGCAACCTGCTTGAAAAAAGAAAGAATTTTGTCTTTCAACACTGCTCCTTAAAAAGGTTCTTTGCCAGAGGTCACCAGCAACACTGCTTGCGCTTGCAATAAATTACTTTCTGCAAGTGCTAATTGAACTTCGAGATTGCGCAGTTGAGTTTGCGCAGTTAACAAATCATTAAAGCCCTGGCCATTATTTGAGTATTGCGTTAAGCCTACTTTGTAAGCTGCATCTGCTTGAGGAACTTGGCGGTCTTTTAAAAATTGAGTTTGAGACTTTGCTTGCTCATAGGCGGCATAAGCACTGTTGACTGCCAACACAATTTGTTGACGATTAGAGATGTTGCCTGCCTCTGCTGCGGCTTGAGTGCGCTGTGCCTGCTCTACCCCATACTTTTCTTTGGTAAAGAAATATAAGGGAATGATGAGATCTAATTCAAGCTGGTAGTACATGGCGCCATTGTTGGCCGAGAATGGCCCACGAGGCGTAAAGGATGACCCGATCACCTGGAAATCAGGCAAGTAGGCTTTCTTAGCAAGGTCCACCCCTTTACGAGCAGCTTCTAATTGTAAGGAGGAGCTCTTTAAGGACGGATGACTCGTTTCAGCATAGTCCTCTAATTCAAACAAAGTGGGCACACTATTTAAAGCACGCCGTACGTCGCCACGCAATACCAATTTTTCTCTGGAATGACGCCCTACTAAGGTGTTGATACTGTTTAGCGCAACTCGCAATTGGCGCTCAACGTTAAATTGTTCAGCTTGGGCTGCGCTTTGTGACACCTGAGCATTGAGGTACTCCACATAGGCTGCCGCATTATTGGAGTAGCGCGCCTTGGCAACATTCTTAATCATCTCTAAGCGCATCACAGATTCTTTTAAGACCTGCAACTGCTTTTGTGCGGCTAAGGCGCCGTAATACAAGGTAGATAACTGCGCACCCAATTGCAGATAAGTAGATTCACTTTGGGCAAGCAATGCCTCAGCATTGGTATTGGCAATATCGGAGGCCAAACTCTTCTTACCCGGGAACTGCAACGGCTGTGCAACCGAAATTGCATTATTACTACTAATGCCATTTGGGTATTGTGGTGAGGGAGCGTTAGCTGCACCCAAAGCAAATGGAGAATTCACTGGCATACCAGACCACACCAAGCCAACCTGGGGATTTGCCGGAGCATTAATCTGCGGCACAGTAGCTTTTGCTGATAGATAGGACTCTCGTAATGAGGATAGCTGTGGATTATTGAGCTTCAGCTCATTCCACAAATGACGCAGGTCCATTTCTGCAGGCCCAGATGGCGTACCCTTGGTATAAATCTGAGGGGTATCACTTTGTGTGACGGGCGCAAAGAGTGATGGGGCGTTTGCTGGGTTTGCTGCCCTGCTATTTACCTCGGAACTGACGGTTGGCGGCGCAGCTAGTGAGCTCTTTGATTCACTTGTTTGCACAGTCACACTTGAAGCATTGGTTTGCGCCAATACTGTGTGACCCACAAGAACGGCAACAATAGCAAAAGCAATCCTAGCCATAGGATTGAGCATCATCATTGCAGTCTTGCTTGTTCTCTTGTGGCCGTATATCAAATCGGCTGCCTCTACATCTGTACCAATGCTGTTTTTTATAGCCCCAGCAGTAGATTTCCCTACATTTATGGGGGTTTTTGTAATTATAGGGGGGATCGCCTAAATGTCTATAAATTGAGGTTTTATATCTTATTGATTCTAAAGACAATAATGAATCGACACGCCATTAGAGAACTTAAAACTCGGCATGTACTCTAAAAGACAGAATATTTACCGGGCCCCGAGCAGAGTTATAGGCTGGATTGATGATGTGCTGGAAGTTCAAACCCGCGAGAACGTTCTTGATCACTGTGGCGTTGTAATACAACTCACCAATACGCTCCGCAGAATAGGAAATGGTCTGACCTGGGCTGGCATAGTCACCAATAAAGTAAGAAACGCCACCTGCCTGAAGGTAAGAGCGACGATAGCTCGACAACCCATTTTGCATAACTGAGATACCAATACTATCTTTAGGACGCTTCCAACTTGTACCGTTCATCCCCATGCCAATGGAGATCGAGTTATCGGCTTCAGTAAAGGACATCGTTTCCGTATGACCATCAGATGTGAAAGCGCGTCCATAGATACCCAAATCTTTCGTTAGGGC
>JBJOJF010000225.1:0-5067 GCA_046046735.1 Pseudomonadota bacterium | reverse complement strand
GAGCGCAAGATCTCCGCAAATCTCTGGACCTCGAGGCTTTGTTGCTCACCCGCTCTGAAGAGGGGATGAGTTTATATACCGAGGCAGGTGTAAGTCACGTGAAGGCGCAGGCCCGCGAAGTATTTGATGTGTCTGGTGCTGGCGATACGGTGATTGGGACTCTAGCTGTTGCATTGGCTGCTAAGTGGCCTTTAGAAAAAGCGATGGCTCTAGCAAACCGTGCTGGCGGCATTGTGGTGGGTAAATTAGGTACCGCTACCGTTACTTCTGAGGAGTTGCAATGACCATTATCGTAACTGGTGCTGCAGGGTTTATTGGTGCCAATATTGTGCAGGCACTGAATGCTCGTGGTGAGAAAAATATTATTGCTGTGGACGACTTGCGACCTGCAGATAAATATCGTAATTTGGCCGATTTAGACATTGCCGACTATCTTGATAAAGATGAGTTTTTAGAGGCTTTTAGAAGTGGTCGCTTTGGGAAGGTGAGAGCAGTGTTTCATGAGGGCGCTTGCTCTGACACTATGGAGACTGATGGCATCTTTATGATGGCCAATAATTTCCGTTACACCATGGACTTACTTGATATCTGCACTGCACAGAATGTTCAATTGCTCTACGCATCATCTGCAGCAACATATGGTGGCTCCGATATTTTTATAGAGAGCCGTGAGCATGAAAAACCATTGAATATTTACGGTTACTCAAAGTTTTTGTTTGATCAAGTAATGCGTAAGCGCTTTTCTGAAAAAACAAACTCTGCCCAAGTGGTTGGTTTCCGTTACTTTAATGTGTATGGCCCAAGGGAATCTCACAAAGGGCGGATGGCTTCGGTAGCTTTCCATCAATATCACCAGTACAAAGCGAATGGCAAAGTGAAGCTTTTTGGTGAATATGGTGGCTATGGACCTGGTGAGCAAAGTCGCGACTTTGTATCCGTTGAAGATGTAGTGAAGGTGAATCTATATTTCTTGGATCATCCAGAAATTAGCGGCATCTTTAATTTGGGAAGTGGTCGTGCCCAACCCTTTAATGATGTGGCACATGCTGTTGCAAATGCCATGCGCAAGATTGATAAGGCTAATCCCGCAAGCTTGGAAGAGTTGGTTAAGGAAAAAGCCATTGAGTACATTCCATTTCCGGATGCGCTCAAAGGGAAGTACCAGTGCTTTACTCAGGCAGATCTAACAAAATTGCGTGCTGCTGGTTATACAGAGCCCTTCCTCAATGTTGAGCAGGGCGTCAGTCGCTACATTGCTTGGCTGTCAGCGAATGCTGATTTCTTGGCAAGTCCGCTTTAAAGGCATAAAAGAAGTCAACAGTCCTTCGTGCCATTCGTTGTAACTGATCCACTCGCACTCTGTGCCAGTGGATTTTTTATTAACTCATGGAGATCGAATGAATCAATTATTAAAGTCCTTACTATTTTCGGCAATGATGGCTGTGACAGGTTTCAGTATTGCTGGTCCAGTGAACGTCAATACCGCCACCCAATCTGAATTAGAAAGTATTAAGGGTATTGGCCCCTCAAAAGCAAAAACGATTATTGCTGAACGTTTAGATGGTGGGCACTTTCAGGATGCCAATGATTTGCAAAAGCGGGTGCGTGGTATTGGGATGAAGTCTGTGGAAAAAATGGTTGATAACGGCTTGACTATTGAGGCTCCTAGCTCATTTCGCGAACCTAACGGCCGTACCAATAAAGAGGGCGCCAATTCTGGTCGACGCGGTTCTCGTAGTCAAAGCGGTAATCGCAATTCTGCGGATCGTGCGGGGCCAAATCGCCGAAATTAAGCCCTTTTATGTTTAGGCACGCTTGTGGCTAAAATGGCTTTATGAACACACCTTCCTACTTAACTATTTCACAGACCGTGGGTAATACACCCTTGGTTCGTTTGCAACGCATTCCGGGTGCGGAAAACGACTCCAGAAATAATCTGATTTTAGGAAAGTTGGAGGGTAATAATCCAGCTGGGTCGGTGAAGGACCGGCCTGCGCTGTCCATGATCATGCGTGCACAAGAGCGCGGTGAAATTAAACCTGGCGATACATTGATTGAAGCCACCAGTGGCAATACTGGTATTGCCCTGGCGATGACTGCGGCGATGTTGGGTTACAAAATGATCTTGGTCATGCCCGAGAATCAAAGTATTGAGCGTAGACAAAGCATGGCCGCCTATGGAGCTGAGTTAATTCTGACGGCTGCCACGGGCGGTATGGAATTTGCGCGTGACTATGCCTTGCAGCTTCAAAAGGAAGGTCGCGGTAGATTGCTCGATCAGTTTGCTAATCCTGATAATCCACGCGCTCATATCGAAACAACTGGCCCGGAGATATGGCGGGATACCGATGGTCAAGTAACTCACTTTATTTCTGCAATGGGTACTACTGGGACTATTACTGGGGTGTCGACTTATTTAAAGTCTATGAACCCAGCGATACAGATCATTGGCGCACAGCCTGAAGATGGTTCACAGATTCCAGGAATTCGTAAATGGGCTCCAGAGTATCTGCCAAAAATTTATCAGGGCGACAAGGTGGATCGTATTGAGTATGTGACTCAAGCAGACGCCGAAGAAATGGCCCGTCGTCTGGCTGCTGAAGAGGGTATCTTTTGCGGTATCTCAGCCGGGGGTGCGCTAGTGGTGGCCTTAAGAATTGCTCGGCAAGTTGAAAATGCCACGATTGTGTTTATCGTTTGTGATCGTGGCGATCGCTATCTCTCTACTGGAGTTTTCCCAGCTTAAGTTTTCTTTGTTTTTTTCTTGCTGGTAGCTTTCTTGGGTTTTGCTTCTTTGGTGCTGGTTTTATTGGGGGTTGGCGGCACAGCACTTTGGTTTTTATAACCTAGTGCTTCAGCAAACTCTGCAACACTCTGAGCATAAAAATAGCTGCGGTTGTATTGCACGATCGATAGGAAGTTATTTAGCCCCACTACATAATGAACTTGATCATTCCCAGCTTTATCTGGGTATGGTAAATCGACTATCAAGGCTTTGCTCTGTGCGGCTACGCCTCCTGCTTGGAGATCGCCCCTCTCTTTACTTAATATCCCTTTATCAATTAGCTCTTGAACGCTGTATTTCAGTTGCGGTTCACCATCAGCCAATGCCTTCGCAGCTTCAATGCCAGATTCTTGAATGGGGAAGTAAATCGGCATACCTGGCTGCCAACCATGCTTTCTCATAAAGTTGGCAACACTAGCGATAGCGTCTTTAGGGCTTTGCCGTAGATTAATCTGTCCGTCACCATCGCCATCGATGGCAAAACTACGGATGCTTCCAGGCATAAATTGAGGCAATCCAATGGCGCCTGCGTAAGAGCTATTTTGATTGAGGCAGGAGTTAAAGCGGGTTTGGCTCATTCCCTGGGCGCTGTTCATTGCCGGTAGCTTGCCGCCAGCCTCCGACCAACAAAGGAGAATCAGCTCCTGCAATTGATCTTTAAAGAGTTGTTCGCGACTGGCTTTATTTGGGGTGTCGGGATAGCTAAAGGCCAGAGTGGATAGAACATCCTTGACCCGAAAGTTTCCAGTTTGGCGCCCATAGATGGTCTCAATGCCAATAATGGCTACGATGACTTCTGCCGGTACTCCTGAATCCTGTTCAACCTTGGCAAGAAAGGCTTGGTTTTGCTCCCAGAACGCCTTCCCAGCTTTTAAGCGGACGGGCTCAATAAAGCGCTGTCGATAGACGACCCAATTCTTTTTAAAGCTAGCTGATGGGGGTAATACCAATTTGCGTATTGAGGGAATGGTCTTAGCATCTGAGAAGCTGGATTCAAGGGTAGAGCGTGGAATTCCCTCCTTTTGCGCTACTTGATCAATTAATTGGCTGAGATTTTGGCTAAAACGGGCTTCTGTAGGGCTATCTTCAGACTGGTTTACGATAGTCTCTTTAGGGCTAACTTCTTGAGTGGGTGTTGTGGTGCAGGCCCCCAAGATCAGGGTGGTGAGCAATATTGAAGTGAGGTAGGAGACGCGAAAATTCATGTGTTAGTGGATGGATTTTTGAGTAGTGGGCAGCTTGATTAAATTATAAAAATTACAGTTTTGCTATTGAGGATTTCTAGTAATGACAACAGGATACATAACTCATCCAGATTTTCTAAAACATGAGATGGGTGGCCACCACCCTGAATGCCCAGAGCGCATTCAAGCAATCAATGATCAACTCATTCGAAGTGGTGTTGACCGGTTTCTGCACCATCTCGATGCACCCTTGGCTACTGAAGATCAGCTTGAGTTGGTACATAGTCCAGACCATATTGCTTTTGTAAAAGAGCGTGCACCAGAAAGCGGTTACTTCATGCTTGATGGTGACACCATTATGAACCCTCACACTTGGAACGCGGCGCTCCGTGCAGCAGGAGCTGCTATTGCTGGTGTTGATGCTGTGATGAAGGGTGAGGTTGAGAATGTATTTTGTGCTGTTCGTCCCCCGGGCCATCATGCTGAACCAACCCGTTCCATGGGATTTTGCGTTTTTGATAATGTGGCTGTTGCCGCTCGATATGCAATGGAGGAGTACGGCATTGAGCGGGTAGCAATTATTGATTTTGATGTCCACCATGGCAATGGCACCGAGGCGGCATTCTTTAATGACCCTAATGTCTTGATGTGCAGCTTCTTTCAACACCCGTTTTACCCCTACAGCGGTTTGGATGGGGCACAAAACATGGTGAATGTTCCGCTACCTGCAGCGACCCGCGGGGATGTGGTGCGCTCCATCGTTGAAGAGCAGTGGCTACCTCGCTTGCGCGATTTTGAGCCGCAGCTCATCATCATTTCCGCAGGATTTGATGCGCATCGTGAGGATGACTTAGGGCAGATGGGTTTGGTTGAAGATGACTATGCCTGGATCACCAAAAAGCTCAAAGAGATTGCGAATCAGTATGCACAAGGACGGATTGTGAGCTGCTTGGAGGGCGGTTACAACCTCTCGGCCTTAGGTCGAAGTGTGGTTGCTCACGTCAAAGCATTAGCTGATATCTAATTTTGATTTAATGGCATTTCAATATTCAAGGAAAACATGGGCAATATTTTTGAACAAGGCTTAGAGCGTAATTC
>JBJOJF010000224.1:0-2608 GCA_046046735.1 Pseudomonadota bacterium | reverse complement strand
ATTAGCTTGTGTCAAACAGCCCCAGCAAACAAACTCACATTGAACGGCAAGGATCTGCGCTCGTAATTTTCCTTATTGCTCTAAAAATAAAGGCCACTCATTGAGTGGCCTTTTTATTTCTTTGGTGTCAAAAGTTAGTTGACGCCGTGTAGCTCGACATCAAATACCAAAGTGGCATTAGGTGGAATCACGCCGCCAGCGCCGCGTGCGCCATAACCCATTTCCGAAGGAATAATGAGGGTGCGTTTGCCGCCAATTTTCATTCCGGCTACACCTTGATCCCAACCTTTGATTACATGCCCAGCGCCCAAGGGAAAGCTAAAGAGTTGACCGCGGTCGAGGGAGCTATCAAACTTTTGCCCTTTGTTATCTGGGGCATTTTCATCAAAGAGCCAGCCGGTGTAATGGACATCCACATGGTTGCCAGCAACTGCTTCTTTGCCATCACCAACAACAGTATCAATTTTCTTCAGTTCACTCACGATTTCTTCCTCTTCTGCTCAAATGAAGCGGCTAGTATATTCTGAGCGTAATCTTTTTGTTTAAGTAGGTTCTCATGACAAACTTCTGGCCCCAATCTGCATATCAAACCCTTCAAGTGGGCGGGGATAATCAACTATTAGTGACGGATGACTTTTTGCGAACGTATTTGTTGCGGCCTGAGCTCAACTTAGTTCCTGAGTCGTGTGCGCATGAGCGTGCACTCCACCAACGCTTGATGCAAGATCCCCGGAGTAATGTCACTGAGGCAGAGATTGTGGCGATGCTCGATGTGGATATTCAGGAGAACTATCGCGTTTGGCTGCGCTACCGAACTAAGCTGCTTGCTGCAAGCTCCTTAGAGGGTTTTTATATGAGTTTATTTCGGGGTGATGGTGTTGATGTACCCCCTTTGTTTATCTCTGGCCTTGCACAATTATTTGTACGTCATATATTGGGTGAAGATTGCCACCCTCTAGATGCTCGTATGGGGGAGCTATTCTTTCGTACCCAAAAGATCAGCGTGCTTGATGAGGGTGTAGTGATGAGTGCCGATGACGAGGTGGTTACGCGTAATGCGCAGGCCGGCGAAACGGGCAACATTATGGATCTTCTGAAAGGTAAATCCATGTCAATGCGCTCAATCGACTTGGATGTTTTGCATGAAGAAAATGCTGATCTTTATTGGGATAAAAATGAAGACCATGATTTTGCAGTTCAGCTCAATTTTGGTCAGCCCCCAATTAATCACTTTTGCCGCGTATTAGAAAAATGGGTGGAGCACTTCCTGGGGGTCAAGATTCGCATCACACCGATGCAGCAAATTACCGATCCAAAGTGGTCATGGCATGTAGGTCTTGACGCTAGTGCAACCGATATTCTCAATAAGCTCTACAACAAGGAGCCTGTAGACGCTGATGAGCTGGAAAAAATCATTTGTTTATTCCGACTGGATTTTGTAGATGAGTCGGCAGTAATGGCTGCGCAAGTTGGTAAGCCTGTTTATATGGGTATTGCCATGAATGCGGACAAACAATTAAAGCTCAAGCCACAAAATCTTTTATTCAACCTGCCCTTGGCAAAAACATCTTAAGTTGATTGGGTGTGGACAGACTTTTTTTGTTGCGCGCTCAACCAAATTAGGGCTGCGGCCGTAATAAATACCGGTAATAGGGAACCTAGGTTCAGAATATTCCAACCCTGAGAGGTAATCAGGGCGCCCGATCCAAAAGAGGTGAAGGCCATCGTGCCAAATACAAAGAAGTTAATTGCGGCTTGTGCCTTATCTCGTTCTTCAGGGCGATATGCAGTCATTGCTAAAGAGGTTGAGCCGGTGAATAAAAAATTCCAGCCAACACCTAATAAAAATAAGGCAATCAGAAATTGATGTAGATCCACGCCGGTTAGGGCAATGAGGATGCAGATGAAATTGAGTAGCACGCCAACACCCATAATTTTGAGAGTGCCAAAACGCTGAATTAGTGAGCCCGTAAAAAATCCTGGCGCAAACATACCAATGACATGCCATTCCAGTACGAGTGCGGTATCAGTGAAAGGGAGCCCGCAGATTTGCATAGCGAGCGGTGTAGCCGCCATGAGTAGATTCATCACCCCGTATCCTAGTGATGCACCAATTACTGCAACCATAAAAACGGGTTGCCTCAAAATGGTTTTGAGATCTCTACCTGCCGATAAAGAATGCTGGGTTTTAAACTCTTCTGGAAAGTGAATGAATTGCATCACGATGATGCCAATAAAGCCGGCAATCGAGAGGGTGAGGTAAGCGCCCAAGAAAGCGGTGTCAAAGAGATTTTTTGTCCAAGAGGCCAGATTTGGTCCAATAACCGCTCCCAGGATCCCGCCGGCTAGAACCCAGGAGACCGCCTTGTCTCGTTGACTCAGGACGGTGAGCTCTGCAGCAGCAAACCGGTAGAGCTGGCCATTGGCGCTGTAATAGCCGGCAATGAATGTTCCTAGGACTAGGAGCCAGAAATTTTTAGAAATCGCCGCATAAGCGCATAAGAGCGCTGACAGCACGGCAACTAGCAGACCAAGTTGAAAGGAGATTTTGCGGCCAAAGTAGTTTTGGGTCTTGGCCACAATCGAGGTAGAGAACGCTCCGCCTACA
>JBJOJF010000223.1:0-5021 GCA_046046735.1 Pseudomonadota bacterium | reverse complement strand
CTACCAGTACCAAGTAGTACTTAAGCCAGCCCCTGAAAATATTCTGGAGCTTTACTTAGGCTCCCTCGCTGCTCTAGGCCTTGATCTTCAAAAGAACGATGTCCGCTTTGTGGAAGACGACTGGGAAAACCCAACCTTGGGTGCTTGGGGTCTAGGTTGGGAAGTTTGGCTCAATGGCATGGAAGTCACTCAGTTCACTTACTTCCAGCAGGTAGGCGGCTTGGACTGCAAACCAGTATTAGGCGAAATCACCTACGGTATCGAGCGTTTGGCAATGTACATTCAAAACTGCTCCAACGTATACGACCTAGTATGGGCAGATGGCATTTCATACGGTGACGTGTATCACCAAAATGAAGTTGAGCAATCTTGCTATAACTTTGAACACTCCAATACTGATCTGCTGTTTGCAAACTTCACCAACTATGAGAGTGAAGCGAAACGTTTAATGGAAGTACCTTTGGCATTGCCTGCTTATGAAATGGTGTTGAAAGCAGCCCACACCTTCAACTTATTAGATGCACGTGGTGCCATCTCTGTTACCGAGCGCGCCGCCTATATTGGTCGCATCCGCAATCTTTCTCGTGCAGTAGCACAGGCTTATTTCGAATCCCGTGAAAAACTGGGTTTCCCAATGTGTCAGCGCCAAGTCAAAGCTTCAGCAGCGTAATCTAACTATGAGCACTCCGAATTCCCTCTCCCCATCAGATGATCTGCTGATTGAAGTATTTACCGAAGAACTTCCACCAAAATCTTTGCGTCGTTTAGGCGATGCATTTAAGGACGGCATTGTTACCGCCCTTAAAGCGGCAGGGCTTGCTGGAGAAAATTCAATTGCTACTGGCTATGCCACACCACGTCGTCTAGCCGTTCAGATCACGAATGTTCTGAGTCAAGCTCCTGATCACCCTGTGCGCGAGAAATTATTACCAACTAGCATTGCATTTGATGCCGATGGAAAACCAACGCCACCGCTTTTAAAGAAACTGGGTTCATTAGGTTTTGCAGATACTGATATTGCCACGCTAGAAAAATCTGGTGAAGGTAAAAACGAAGCGCTCTATCTCAATGTGATTGCTAAAGGTGCTGCACTAGAACAAACGGCTCAACAGGCCCTTATTCAGACTCTCAATAAGCTGCCTATCGCCAAAATGATGCACTACCAAGTGCTCCAAAAAAATGGTGAGCTTGCTGATGTTGAATTTGCTAGACCCGCACACCGCATCACAGCGCTTCACGGTAAGAACATTCTCAATATCAGCGCTCTTGGTATTGATGCAGGAAATCAAACAGAGGGGCATCGGTTTTTGGCTCCTGGCATCATCAGCATTGCCACAGCAGATCAATATGAATCCGATCTCAGCAATAGGGCAAAGATATTGCCAAGCTTTAGCAAACGTCGTGAATATATTGAAGCAGCATTATTGAAGGCCGCTGGTTCCGACCTCGTGCTGATGCCAGATAGCCTACTGGATGAAGTGACTGCATTGGTGGAGTGGCCTGCAATTTATGAGTGCCACTTTGATCAGGAGTTCTTGGAAGTTCCTCAAGAATGCTTGATTCTGACCATGCAAACTAATCAAAAATATTTTGCTCTGACAGATAAAGAAGGCAGATTACGCAATCGCTTCTTAATCGTCTCCAACATTGAGACTGATAAACCAGAAGCGATCATTTCCGGCAATGAACGAGTGGTTCGCCCACGCCTTTCTGATGCGCGCTTCTTCTTCCAACAAGATCAAAAGCGTCCATTAGCGTCCCGTGTAGCGGACCTTGGCAAAGTGGTTTATCACAATCAACTTGGCAATCAATTAGATCGCACTAAACGTGTTCAAGGCATCGCTGTGGGTATTGCGAAAGCCCTATCTGCTGACGAGACCTTAGCGAGTCGTGCAGCAGAAATTGCCAAGACCGATTTATTAACTGATATGGTGGGCGAGTTCCCTGAGCTCCAAGGCATCATGGGTCGTTACTATGCAACACATGATGGCGAGAACAGCGATGTCGCCGCAGCTTGCAGCGAGCATTACATGCCTCGTTTCGCAGGTGACTCATTGCCACAAACTCAGGTAGGAACCATCCTTGCCATTGCTGACAAGTTAGAAACATTAGTTGGCATTTGGGGTGTTGGCCTTGCGCCAACCGGTGATAAAGATCCGTACGCCTTACGTCGTCACGCACTGGGAATCTGTCGTCTTTTACTAGAAAAGAACCTTACCTTAAGTCTACCCGACTTAATTGAGTTGGCTCGCAAACAATTCCCGCAAAAAGACGTTCAGGAAAAAGCTAAAGCCGAAGATATCTATGCCTTCATTATTGATCGCCTGCGTGCTTATTTGCGTGATCAATCCGTCGCTGGCAAACCATTTACAACAGAAGAAATTGATGCAGTCCTCAGTCAGTCTCCAGCTCAGCTCAATGATTTAATCGATCGCCTAGCCGCCTTGCGTGAGTTCAATGCCCTCGCAGAAGCTTCACAGCTTGCGGCTGCGAATAAGCGAATCAGTAATATTCTGAAGAAAACCACAACAGCCATTCCCGCAGCTTGCTCTAGCAAGCTCTTGCAAGTCCCTGCTGAAACGGCACTTTTTCAAGCCCTTGAAAGCATTTCACCTACATTGACTGCTGCCTATGAAAAGCGTCAGTTTGTGGAACTCCTCAGAGCACTTGTAGCCTTAAGCGCTCCAATTGATCAATTCTTCGCCGATGTCATGGTGATGGATCCCAATCCAGAGTTACGCGATAACCGCTTAGCCCTTCTGCAACAACTTCACCAGAAAATGAACCTCATTGCCGATCTCGGCAAATTAGCATGAGCACTAGCTCCTCAAAACTAATCATTCTGGATCGCGATGGTGTGATCAATGAAGATCGGGATGATTATGTGAAGTCGAGTCAAGAGTGGGTTCCATTGCCTGGCAGTCTTGAAGCAATTGCATTGCTAAATCAAGCGGGTTACCAAATTGCCGTTGCTACAAATCAGTCTGGATTAGCACGTGGCTACTTCAGCATTAATGACCTTCATGCCATGCATGGCAAGATGGACAAATTGCTCAAACCCTTGGGTGGTCATATTGACAGCATTTTCTTTTGTCCACATGTCGATGCTAATGGATGCGATTGCCGCAAGCCGCTACCAGGAATGATGAAAGAAATTGCTCTGCGCTACAAGAGAAATAATAGCGTCACTCCATTAGACGGCGTTCCTATCGTGGGCGACTCATTAAGAGATTTATTGGCTGGCGTAGTGCTGGGCGCAAGCCCCCATTTAGTACTAACTGGTAAAGGTAGAAAAACCTTGGAAAAAGGTAATCTACCAGAGGGCACCCAAATTCATGCTGACCTCATGGCATTTGCCAACACGCTATTGCAGGATAAGGTTTAAAGCTAAATGACTTTTGTGCGCTCCGTCCTTTTTGCACTCTTTTTGCTCATCTTCACGCCTATTTGGTCGGTGCTCTGCATTTTGGTATTTCCATTTCTCAATCCTGAAAATCGCTATCGTTTCATTGGCTTCTGGAATAAAGTGGTCATCTGGATTTTGCAGCCTCTCTGTGGAATTCGTTATGAGATTCGCGGTATGGAGAACATGATGGCCGTACTTGATCAGCCAGTTGTTGTGCTGAGTAAACATCAATCTGCTTACGAGACCATTGCATTCATTGCGCTACTCCCGAAACAATTGTGCTTTGTTTTCAAACGTGAATTACTCTGGATCCCCTTCTTTGGCTGGGCACTAGCCCTTCTCAAAATGATTCACATTAATCGCAATAGCAAGGAAACTGCTGCCCTGTCCGTTGTGGGTCAAGGGCGTAAGCGTCTGTCTGAAGGAAAGTGGATTCTATTGTTTCCAGAGGGAACTAGGACACCAACAGGCTCTCATAAGCCGTATAGCAAAGGTGGTGCAAGGCTTGCAAGCGCTACTGAGGCCTTGGTCATCCCAGTTGCTCATAATGCTGGACGTTGCTGGCCTAAAAATAGTTTTTTGAAGCAAGCAGGGACCGTCATTTTTTCGATTGGACCCGCTATTAACTCTGTTGGTAAAACTGGCGGGCAACTCCATGCAGAAGTCGAAAAATGGATTGAGTCAGAAATGCGAGTGATTGATCCCGAGGCTTATCAGCAGGCCAAATAGATTGGCTAGCCGGCTAAGGATTTAGCCCACTCAACATACCGCTCCACAGAAATATCTTGAGCACGAGCCTTGAGCTCAGATTCTGATAAAGCAAGTCGATCAGCATAATTAGCTAAGTTGGTACGAAGCATTTTTCTACGCTGTGAAAAAGCAGCTGCAACCAATTTCTCCAAAGCAAGCCACTGAGCATTATTGAGACTGAAGTCTTGGCGTGGAATCATACGCACCACCGCTGAGTTGACCTTAGGCTGAGGATCAAATGCCTCGGGCGGGACCTCTAGAACTTGCTCCATGTCATAACGTGCTTGCAACATTACAGAGAGCCTACTGAACTCAGAGCCACCCTCCTTAGAAACCATACGCTCGACTACTTCAGCCTGCAACATAAATACTTGCTCATCAATCACATCAGCAGCCGAGACCAGGTGAAATAGAAGTGGTGAAGAAATGTTGTAAGGCAGGTTACCTACCACTTTGCATAAACCGCCACTAGCAGGCTTAGAATTTGCCCACTCCAGAAAATCAAACTTGAGTGCATCGCCTTCAATCACATTCAAGCCTTGCAGATTTTCTTGGTTCCAGTAGGCCACCAAGTCTCGGTCAATCTCTAAAAGATCAAGATGCTCAAGACCGCTCAAGAGGGGTCTTGTAAGCGCGCCTAGTCCAGGGCCGATTTCAATGACATGCATGTCAGGACTGGGATTAATAGCGGCAACGATCGAATAAATGACTCCAGAATCTTGCAAAAAATTCTGGCCAAATCGCTTACGAGCGCGATGCATCATGCCTTAGCATCCCTTGAAGTTAATGCCAATTGAAAAGCTAATCTCAAGGCCTCCAGCATGCTATTAGCGTCAGCCAGACCTTTGCCAGCCAGATCTAAAGC
>JBJOJF010000222.1:0-3441 GCA_046046735.1 Pseudomonadota bacterium | reverse complement strand
CTGAACTCGCGACCACGCATGATGCCAAAACGCGGACGGCGCTCATCACGGAATTTCGTTTGAATTTGGTAGAAATTTACTGGGAGCTGTTTATAGCTTTTGATCTCATTCCTTGCGAGATCCGTTACCACTTCTTCTGAAGTTGGCTGAATCAAGAAGTCGCGATCATGACGATCTTTAATGCGGAGCAACTCAGGGCCCATTTTTTCCCAGCGACCAGTCTCCTGCCACAACTCAGCAGGTTGAATCATGGGCATGAGCAACTCAATGGCACCAGCGCGATTCATTTCTTCGCGAATAATATTTTCAACTTTACGAATTACCTTTAAACCCAAAGGTAAATAGTTGTAAACGCCAGCACTCAGCTTGCGAATTAAACCGGCACGCACCATCAGTTTGTGCGAAACCACCTCAGCGTCAGAGGGGGCTTCTTTTAGCGTTGCGAGAAATGACTGTGATGCTTTCATGTATGGATATAATCAAATCATTGATTTTAAAGGATTTGAGGCACGATCATGCTTGACCGTGAAGGGTATCGACCCAATGTCGGCATAGTCCTCCTCAATAGCCGTAACGAGGTTTTCTGGGGAAAACGCGTTGGGCAGCATTCGTGGCAGTTCCCGCAGGGCGGGATTCAACATGGTGAAAGCCCTGAGCAGGCCATGTACCGCGAATTGCATGAGGAAGTTGGCTTGTTGCCAGAACATGTCCAAATTATTGGACGGACCAGGGATTGGCTTCGTTATGACGTCCCTGAGGAATTTTTGCGCCGTCAACATGCCACCAGAGCCCATAGAGCCAGCTACCGCGGGCAAAAACAAATTTGGTTTTTATTGCGCCTTGTTGGCTTAGATAGCGATATCCATCTTCGGGCCTCCGAACACCCTGAATTCGATGCCTGGCGCTGGGTTCCGTTCTGGATTCAACTCGATGCTGTGATTGATTTCAAACGCGAGGTCTATCAATTGGCCCTTTCCGAGCTTGCTAGGTACTTATCTCGCGGCATGAGAATGCAGCAACTGGCCTGGGGTTCCCCACTAGACCTCATGCAATCCTACTTTGCTAGCGAAGAAGATCCATCCCAAGAATCTCAACCTGTCGATAAAAAATGATGAAACTCCTGAGCTGTCGCATTCAACTGCATTCAATCGGCCTAGCGATTGGTCTGACTTTAATAGCTTGTGCTGGTGACCCCTTAGAGAGTGGTCTAGATCCATATGCGCCCATGATTTACAAAGAAGGCACAACGGCCATGCCGCTTAACCCTCCAAATAAATCCAAACTCCAGCCTTTCTATGTTTCTCCACAAACCATCTTTAAGTTTGAGGTCGACACGAGCTCAATTCTGGTCGGTAATGATGGCATCACCCGTTATATCGTCGTTCTGACAAGTCCTAATGGCAATACTCAGGCCCAATACGAGGGAATTCGCTGCAACTCATTTCAATGGCGCCTCTATGGCACATTTGAGAGTGGTGTGTGGAGGGAAAATCCACTATCGAATTGGCGAGACATCCAAGAGCATGCTCCAAATCGCTATCAAGCAGCACTCGCGCAAGGTGCCTTCTGTGACTTAAGTTCCCAAGAAAAGAATATCAACAATATTCTTCAATCACTCAACCCCAATAGCTTCACGGGCCAAATTAGGCTTCCAAACTAATTTATTTTTAATGAGTAAAGGTTTGCTGGCTACAAATAGGCGTTACTAAGCGGCAGCTAAGCAAGTGCCAATCTTTTCGCCGTTCATTAAGCGAATTAATACACTGGGCTCACGTCCTGAGGCAATGACTGTTGCAGCGCCAGTTTGTGCTGCAACCTTTGCTGCCAGCACTTTAGTCAGCATGCCACCTTTGCTAAGTTCGCTTGCAGCACCACCAGCCATCTTCTCTAGAGCAGGATCGCCTGCAATTGCGTCGCTTAACAAAGTAGCAGAGGCATCCTGACGTGGATCAGCAGTAAAAAGACCACCCTGATCGGTCAAGATCACCAGCAAATCTGCATGAATTAAATTGGTTACTAAGGCAGCTAGGCTATCGTTATCACCAAACTTAATCTCATCAGTAACCACAGTATCGTTTTCATTGATGATGGGTACTACGCCCAACTTCAATAGAGTGTCTAGCGTGGCCTTCGCATTAGCGTTTCGCTCTGCATGAGCCAAGTCAGCATTGGTCAATAAGACCTGGGCACTTCGTAAATTAAAACGCGCAAAGCAGCTTTCATAGACCTGCACTAAACCCATTTGACCAACCGCAGCAGCAGCTTGCAATTGGTGAATTTCTTGAGGGCGCTTAGTCCAACCCAGGCGCTGCATTCCTTCCGCAATCGCACCAGAACTGACCATCAATACTTCATGGCCAGCACTGAGTAAAGCAGCCATTTGCTCTGCCCACATTCCAATAGCAGCATGATCTAAACCCTCACCATTATTGGTGACAAGGCTTGAGCCTACTTTGACAACGATGCGTTTTGTTTTCTGAGTGTTCATATCAAATACTTATCTCAAATAAGCGCTATTTAATCTGGAGCCTTATCTTCCGACTTCACCTGCTCTTGATAACGAGGATCAGCCGCACGCTCATCAGCATCATCACGATCTTTGCGAACAGAATCTAAGTAATCCTGTAAAGAGTAACAAAGCTTGTCGCATCCCAGACCAGTTAAAGCGGAGATCTCAAATACAGGACCTTTCCACTTAAACTTTTTAATGAAATCAGCAACTACTTTTTTTCTATCCTCTTCAGGAATCATGTCTACTTTATTCAGCACCAACCAGCGTGGCTTCTCAACTAAAGCTTCGTCATATTTACGCAATTCATTAACAATCGCATTGGCATCTGCCACCGGATCGACATTCTCATCAAATGGGGCAATGTCTACTAAATGCAAGAGCACGCCCGTGCGCTGTAAATGACGCAAGAAGCGATGACCTAAGCCAGCGCCTTCTGCAGCGCCTTCAATCAAACCAGGAATATCTGCAATAACAAAGCTACGCTCACTACCAACACGCACCACTCCTAAATTGGGATGTAGTGTTGTAAATGGATAGTCCGCAATCTTTGGTCGCGCATTAGAAACGGCAGTGATCAAAGTGGATTTACCGGCGTTAGGCATACCCAATAAACCAACATCAGCCAATACTTTTAACTCAAGCTTTAATTTGCGTCGCTCGCCTGGCTTGCCGTTAGTCTTCTGACGTGGCGCACGGTTTGTACTGCTCTTAAAGTGAATATTTCCCCAGCCGCCAACGCCACCTTGCGCCAAGCAAAGACGCTCGCCATGAGTCGTTAAGTCGGCAATAGGTTCGCCAGTCTCATAATCCGAGATGATCGTGCCAACAGGCATACGTAATTCGATGTCATCGCCAGCACGACCGTAGCAGTCAGCGCCACGGCCAGGTTCACCGTTTTTAGCGGTGTGCGTTTTTGCATAGCGATAGTC
>JBJOJF010000221.1:0-7526 GCA_046046735.1 Pseudomonadota bacterium | reverse complement strand
AATCAAGTTCAAGGCCTTCTTAGATCACGCAATGAGTTTGGGTGCACAGGCCATCGCAACAGGACACTATGCGCGCGTTCGTCATGAGGGCGGAAGGGTTCAATTGCTCAAGGCGGTCGATGCTAGCAAAGATCAAAGTTATTTCTTGCATCGCTTAACTCAAGCTCAGCTGACAAACGTTTTATTTCCTTTGGGCGAAATCCCCAAAACAGAAGTTCGCAAAATTGCTGAGCAAATTGGCTTACCTAATGCGCGAAAAAAAGACTCGACTGGTATTTGTTTTATTGGGGAGCGACCATTTCGTGAATTTTTAAATCGCTACCTGCCACGAACTCCTGGGCCGATTAAGACGCCCGAGGGTAAGACTGTTGGAGAGCACATGGGGCTTGCCTTTTTTACACTAGGGCAGCGTAAAGGGATTGGCTTAGGCGGTAGCCAAGATGGCAACGGTGACGCATGGTACGTGGCTCGCAAGGATGTGGCGAATAACACTTTATATGTTGCTCAGGGTCATGAGCACCCTTGGCTTTTGGCTAACAAGCTCTGTGCAATTGATGCCAGTTGGGTTGATGGCAGTGCGCCCCAGCCTGGTCAGTACTCCGCTAAGACGCGCTATCGTCAAACGGATGCAGCATGCTCATTGAGCGCTGGAGCTGAAGGACCTTTGAGTTTTGAATTGGTTTTTCCAGAGGCACAGTGGGCAGTGACGCCCGGCCAATCTGCCGTACTTTACGATGGCGATATTTGCTTAGGCGGTGGAATTATCTCCGCCTAAGTATTTCTGATTTAGGCAGCTGGAGGCGCAGTTTCCGCGAAAGAAGGTCGTTGTATTAATTTTTGATACAAAGTATTGAGATTGGGATACTGAGCTTGCCACTGAATTTCGGGAAGTCGAAATGCCAAATATCCCAAGGCGCATCCCACAGCAATGTCCGCTAGAGTCATTTGATTGCCATGACACCAAGCGTTTTCACCCAATTGCTTAGACATTTGCGCTAGGCCAGCATGAATCTTGTTCATTTGCCGCTCAGTCCATGCTGAACTTTGTTGTTCTGGAGTGCGAAGGGTGGCCTCTAGGCGCACCAAAATGCTGGCATCTTCAATCCCATCGGCCAAAGCCTCCCAGGTCTTTACTGTAGCCCGCTCGCGGCTACCAGTTGGGATCAGCTTACCCACTGGGCTGAGCGTATCCGCATATTCAGCAATCACGCGGGAATCATAAATAGCCTCACCATCCTCCATGAGGAGGCAGGGAACCTTGCCCAGAGGGTTATTCAGGGCAATTTTGGTGTCCGGGCCCCAAACGTTCTCGATTTCAAGGTCGATATCTACCTTTTTTTCCAAGAAAACAATGCGTACTTTGCGTACATAGGGGCTAGTGAGGGATCCGATGAGTTTCATGTGCAGAAGTATAGCTACCACAAGCCAAATTGGCTTAATTGACCCTCAAGAACGATTAAAATTAGGTTTTATTGACACATTCAATGTAAAGGCAATATCCGTGAGTCAGCCGCTTTCTACCCTTAATGCACTATCCCCTTTAGATGGCCGTTACGCCGGAAAACTCGATGCCTTACGCCCTTGGCTATCAGAAGCAGCATTTATGCGTCAACGCGTATTTGTGGAAATTCATTGGCTGTTGGCTTTAGCGTCAGCTGGTTTGCCTGATGTGCCAAAAATTAGTGCAGCTGATGAGGCGTTTTTGTTGTCCTTGCCTGAGAATTTCTCTGATGCCGATGCTCAGCGTATTAAAGATATTGAGGCAGTGACCAATCACGATGTGAAAGCGGTTGAGTATTTCTTAAAAGAGAAAGTATCGGGCCGGCCAGATCTATTGAAGGCCAGTGAGTTTATCCACTTTGCCTGTACGTCTGAAGATATTAATAACACCTCTCATGGTTTGATGTTGCGCGGTGCGCGCGATGAAGTCTTGTTGCCGCAACTGAGAAAAGTTCTTGCGGTTTTAACTGAGCTTGCCATTGAGAATGCTAAGGTGCCGCTGTTATCACGCACCCATGGTCAACCTGCCTCTCCAAGTACTTTAGGTAAAGAGATAGCTAATATTGCTAAACGCTTGGAGCGCGCAATTGCAAGCATTGCAGCTGCCCCGCTCTTGGGAAAAATGAATGGTGCAGTTGGTAACTACAATGCCCACCTCTCTGCATATCCCAATTTTGACTGGGAGAACTTTTCTAAGGATGTTGTTGAAAAGCGCTTAGGTCTCACCTTTAATCCTTACACGATTCAGATCGAGCCGCATGATGGCATGGCTGAATTGTTTGATGCGATTGCCCGTGCCAACACTATCTTGTTGGATATGGACCGAGACTTCTGGGCCTACATTTCAATTGGTTACTTTAAGCAACGTACGAAAGCCGGTGAAATTGGCTCCTCTACGATGCCGCACAAAGTGAACCCTATCGACTTCGAAAACTCCGAGGGTAACTTGGGTGTGGCTAATGCATTGTTGCGTCATTTGGCGGAGAAGTTACCGATTTCCCGTTGGCAGCGTGACCTGACTGACTCCACAGTTCTGCGCAATCTAGGACCAGCCTTTGGTCATAGCGTTTTGGCATATGACAGTGCATTGCGTGGCCTTGGTAAGTTAGAAGTGAACCATGCTGCAATTGCTGCAGATCTCGACGAGTGTTGGGAAGTGTTAGCTGAGCCAGTACAAACAGTCATGCGTCGTTACGGCATTGAGAATCCTTACGAACAGCTAAAGGAATTGACGCGTGGTAAAGGTATCAACAAGGAAGATTTACAAACTTTTATTCGTGGCTTGAAGATTCCTGACGATGCTAAAAACTTGCTATTGGAAATGACACCATCTTCATATTTAGGTAAGGCGGTTGAATTGACCGAACGTCTTAAAAAGTGAGTTTGACTCCAAACCTTGGGCGCGCATCGTCAGATTCTGAATACGGTGCTCGTCCCAAGCTCTGGTTTGCTGTATATCAATTGCTATGGCATCTCTTATTGCCTTTAGCATTCATTCGTCTTGCCTGGCGCGCACGGCACTCCATTCAGTATTTAAGTTATCTCCCTGAGCGCTTGGCCTTGGCTTATGACAAGCCAATTGTGCAAGGATCAATTTGGATTCATGCCGTTTCTGTTGGAGAAACAAGGGCGGCCCAACCTTTGATTGAGGCTTATCTCGCTCGCGGTGAAACGATTTTATTGACTCATATGACCCTCAATGGCCGTCGCACTGGAGCGGCTTTATTCGCTGAGGCGCTAGCTTCTGGCCAGCTTCGTCAAGTCTATCTCCCATATGATCTTTGGTGGTCTGTTGCCCACTTCATTAAGACCTTTAAGCCGAAGTTGGGCTTATTTATGGAGACCGAGGCTTGGCCAACTGTCGTGTTTTATTGCTCGGAAACCGGCCTACCTTTATTTCTCGTCAACGCCCGTTTATCCGAGCGAAGTGCCCGTCGCGTAAATCAATTCGGCAAAGCCGGGCAAGCTTTGTTTCAGGCATTTTCAGGAATCTTGGCGCAGACTGAATTCGATGCGCAGCGTTATCGTAGTTTGGGTGTTCGAAACATCGAGATTGTTGGCAATCTAAAGTTTGATGTTCCTCTGGATCCGGTCTCAGTGCAGCAAGGCAAATTGTGGAAGCAGGAACTACATACAAATAAACGTTTAATGGTGTGTGCTGCTAGCACTCGCGATGGCGAGGAAGAAATTATTCTCAAAGCTTGGAAAGATCTTTTGCTTAGTAATTCATTTGAGGTTGCTCCATTGCTTTGTTTGGTGCCGCGTCATCCAGAACGTTTCTCTGACGTTGCAACTCAAATCATTAATACGGGATTGAGTTTTCGACGTCGTAGCGAGTGGGGCGGAGTTCCTCAAGGCGTCGATTCCTTAGATGTCATTCTGGGCGACTCTATGGGCGAGATGACAATGTATTACAGCGCAGCCGACTTGGTGGTGATGGGTGGAAGTCTCTTGCCATTTGGTGGCCAGAACTTGATTGAGGCCTGTGCTGCTGGCTGCCCAGTTCTACTGGGTGAGCATACATATAACTTCCAGCAGGCTAGTCTTGATGCCATTGAAACCGGCGCTGCTAAGCGTATCAAGGGTGATAGCTTATTGGGCGAGCCTATCGCCCTGATGGAGTCTTTGAAAGAATTGCTATCCAACCAGATTGAATTAGCAAAGATGACCAGCGCTGCGAAAAACTACTCTATCGAACATCAAGGTGCGACTAAGAAAATATTAGCCGCCCTTGAAAGTCAGACTTAAACCTGCGCCCCAAAGTTTGGGTCATCATTGCGAGCAGCGTCATCAGGCTTGCGTTCGCCTTTAACTAAATCTTCACGCGTTACACCGAGCCACATTGCGAGTGCTGCAGCCACAAACACAGAAGAGTAAATACCAAACAGAATGCCAATGGTTAGTGCTAGCGCAAAGTAAAAGAGTGTTGGCCCGCCAAAAATGAGCATCGCCAATACCATCATTTCAGTACTGCCGTGAGTAATGACGGTGCGGCTAATGGTGCTGGTAATCGCATTGTCAATAATCTCGCGAGTATTCATCTTGCGATATTTACGGAAGTTCTCACGAATACGGTCAAAGATCACCACGGATTCGTTCACCGAGTAGCCAAGAACAGCAAGGATTGCAGCTAATACTGAGAGTGAAAATTCCCACTGGAAAAATGCGAAGAAGCCCAAGATGATGACGATGTCATGTAAGTTCGCAATGATGCCGGCAAGTGCAAATTTCCATTCGAAGCGGAAAGATAGATACACCACAATACCGATGATCACAAACACTAAGGCCTTAAGGCCGTCCAAAGCAAGCTCTTGCCCCACTTGTGGGCCAACGAATTCAACACGCTGTAGTTTGACGCCAGAATTCTTTGGATCCAAGGCCTCCATTACTGCTGCACTTTGATCGGCAGAGGAAATCATCTTGCCTTCTGCATCTTTCTGCAGTGGCAGGCGAATCATGACATCACGCGAGCTACCAAAGTTTTGAATTTGAGTGTCGGTGTAGCCTAGCTTCTCTACATTAGTGCGTATCGACTCCAGCGGTGCTGTTTGTGGATACGTCACCTCCATCACGGTACCGCCAGTAAATTCAATGGACAGGTGTAGGCCGTTATGCCAAAGGAAGAAAACGGCTGCAAGGAAGGTAATTAAAGAAACCGCATTGAGCGCCAGAGCATGGCGCATAAACGGGATATCTTTTTTAATTCGGAAAAATTCCATGACTTATTTCTCCTGTGGGCGCCAAACTTGGCCGATAGCGAGTTTTTGAACTTTTTTGCCTCTGCCGTACCAAAGGTTAACTAGGCCACGTGAGAAAAAGACAGCTGAGAACATCGAGGTAAGAATGCCGAGACAGTGAACGACCGCGAAACCTTTAATGGGGCCTGAGCCAAAGGCTAGCAATGCCAAGCCAGCAATTAAGGTTGTTACGTTGGAGTCGAGAATGGTTGCCCATGCTTTATCAAAGCCTACTGCGATCGCAGTTTGAGGTGAGGCACCATTGCGCAACTCTTCGCGAATACGCTCATTAATCAACACGTTAGAGTCAATCGCCATACCAAGTGCAAGCGCCATCGCAGCGATACCTGGCAGAGTGAGTGTTGCTTGCAGCATGGATAGAACAGAAATCAACAAGAGCAAGTTCACTGCCAATGCAACCACTGAGAATGTTCCAAATAACAAGTAGTACGCCATCATGAAGACGGCAATCGCTGCAAAACCAATAATGAGGGATTTAAATCCTTTTTCAATATTCTCGGCGCCAAGACTTGGGCCGATAGTACGTTCTTCAATAATTTCCATTGGCGCAGCTAAAGAGCCAGCGCGCAGCAGCAGAGCAAGGTCGTTAGCGCTCTCAGTCGATGGTTGGCCGGTAATCTGGAATTTGGAACCGAACTCACCTTGAATGGTCGCAATTGTGAGAACCTCACCCTTACCCTTTTCAAATAGGATCATGCCCATCGGTTTGCCAATATTTTCGCGGGTCACCTCTTGCATCACACGACCGCCTGTCGCATCAAGAGAGATGTTGACTGCAGGTCGCTGATTTTGATCAAAGCCCGCGCTCGCATCGGTAATGCGATCACCGCTAAAAATCACCGACTTCTTAAATACCCCTTGGCGATTTTCACCAAAGCGGAACACATCCATTCCTGGAGGAGGCGTTTCACCAACGGCGATGGTTGAAACAATCGGGTCGGCCAATCTAGACTCTAGGGTTGCAGTACGTCCAATAATGTCTTTGGCACGCGCAGTATCTTGAACGCCTGGCAGCTGAACGACGATGCGTTCGGCACCTTGCTGTTGAATCACCGGCTCTTTAACGGCCAATTCATTTACACGCTTATTGAGCGTAGTGATGTTTTGTTTTACTGCGCTATCTTGAATTTCTTTTAAAGCAGTCGGCTTGAATTCGCCAACGAGTTTTGGTGAAAGTCCGGTAGGTTTAATTTGCCAAGTGAGCTCAGGCTGACTTGTGGTCAGAATGGCACGTGCTTTCTCGGCCTCTTCGGTGCTTCCAAAGCTAATGGTGATGGTGTCTTGACCGCGTTCAATGCCTTGGTGGCGCACTGACTTATCGCGCAATTGGCTACGAATATCAGTAGACAGAGACGTCACTTTCTTTTGTACTGCACCCTTCATATCTACCTGTAGCAAGAAGTAGACTCCACCGCGCAAGTCAAGGCCCAAGGGCATTGGTAGTGCATTGATGGCATTGAGCCATCCCGGTGTATTTGACAGTAGGTTTAATGCAACAGTGAAATTAGGATCATTTTGATCGGCATTCAATTTTTGCTGCAAGAGATCACGCGCACGTAATTGAATATCTGTATTGTTAAATCGGATTTTGATTGAACCGACATTGCCGGTAGTCTCAAAAAAGATGCCAGTGTTGGCAATGCTTTCGTCAGCCAGAATTTTTTCAACTCGAGACTGTGTCGCCAAATCAACCTTGATGGTTGGCTTGGCGGACGAGACTTGAACCGCTGGAGCCTCACCATAGAAATTGGGTAATGAATATAGACCTCCGATTAATAAGGCAACCAGAATGACTATGTATTTCCAGAGAGGGTAGCGGTTCATATTGAGATACTTTTAAACAAACGTATTAAGCGGACTTCAGTGAGCCTTTTGGCAATACTGTTGTGATGGCGCCTTTTTGCATTTGCACTTCAGTGCCAGCAGAAATTTCTACAGTAACTACTTGATCTTTTAAACCAGTTACTTTGCCAATGATGCCGCCAACAGTGACCACTTCATCGCCAACTGCCAAAGACTCAAGCATCGCTTTAGTTTCTTTTTGACGCTTCATTTGTGGGCGAATCATGATGAAGTACAAGACTGCAAACATCAAAATCAGGGGTAGGAAGCTCATCAAGCCACCAGAATCTGCACCCGCGGCTGGAGCCTGGGCAAAAGCATTACTAATCCACATACAAAACCTCCATTAATTACCAATTGGAAACTGCTTCAGTTTTAGGCTTTAAATGCAAAGCCGTAAACCCGCAATTCTAAACTGTATGGGGC
>JBJOJF010000220.1:0-2951 GCA_046046735.1 Pseudomonadota bacterium | reverse complement strand
TCCTTCTACAAAAGCCTTAGTCAATATCGAGCCCGTGCGGGACTTGGCGCCGGTGATGCCATAGGCGCCCGTATTGCTTAAGACAGAAAATTTATCCGTCTCATATCCAGGCACAGAGTCCGCTGCCTGGTTTAAAAAGCCGCCACGTCACCAGGTGCTGCGCAAGGTTGGCTTTGAGCTCAAGCAAGGGCAGACGATTGGTGTCATTGGAGAGTCGGGCTCAGGCAAAACTACTTTGGGTATGGCTGTACTCGGCTTGCTGGGAGACTCTGCGGCGCAGATCACTGGCGAAGTCGATGTGCTGGGTAATGATTGGCAAAAATTAAAACCTGCAGAACGTCGTGCGATGCGCTCGAGCTTGCAGGTGATTTTCCAAGATCCATTTGGTTCGCTATCGCCGCGTATGAATGTGATGCAAATTGTTTCAGAGGGCTTGGATGTCCATTTCCCGAATTTATCTGCAGCCGAACGGGAATCCCGTGTCTTAGATATCTTGCGGGAAGTGGGGATTGATCGCTCTGCGCTAACCCGATACCCTCATGAATTCTCCGGCGGTCAAAGGCAGCGTATTGCGATTGCCAGAGCGCTCATTCTCAAGCCGCAGATTTTGGTTTTGGATGAGCCAACCTCCGCTCTAGATGTTTCTATTCAAAAGCAGGTACTTGCTTTACTGACGGAACTTCAAAAGAAGTACAACTTGGCTTATCTCATGATTAGCCATGATTTGGCGGTCATTCGAGCCATGTCTCACGAAGTGATGGTTCTAAAAGCAGGGAAGGTTGTGGAGTTTGGGGATACTGAAACCTTGATTAAGCATCCTCGTCAGGGCTACACAAAAGAGCTATTTACAGCGGCTCAATTAACTTAAAGTACGCTCCCTAGAAGCGCCAAAATGGTGCATTTGTGCCCAATAATGGTAATAAATTGATTAAAAACAATAAGTTAGCCATTGAGCTAGTGCTTGGTAAATTACTGCATCTTTGTTAAACTGGTCCGATGTCCTTTCAAAAAGACCACTTGCAGTCGCTTATCAAGCGCGTCCCATTCGCGTTTGTTATTGCCATTGCCCTGACTGCACAGTCTGCATTAGCTATTGATCCTCCTGCTGAGGCTGCCAAAGATGCACCTACAGAAGTTGCTAAAGAAGCTCCTAAAGAAAGTATGTTCCAAGCAGGTAAGTCTTACTTTGTGCGTGTCTCTGATCGTCTGGCCGATTCGGTTACCGGAAAATCAGATGAGTTGATTAACCGCGCCATGGAAGTGATTGGCGTGCGCTATCGCTGGGATACTGAGCTACCCCAATCCGGTTTGGATGGAAGTAGTTTTGTTGGGTATGTTTTCAAAGACAAGCTAGGTTTCTTGTTACCACGCAAATCCACTCAAATGAGTCGGGTTGGTAAGCCCATTACCCGTGAAGAATTGCAGCCAGGTGATTTAGTTTTCTTTAACACCATGCGCTTAACTTTCTCGCATGTTGGTATTTATGTTGGCGACAATAAATTTATTCACTCTCCCTCTAAAGGTACGAGTGTGCGCGTAGATGATCTCGGTAGTCTTTATT
Source organism: Pseudomonadota bacterium (assembly GCA_046046735.1). Taxonomy (GTDB): domain Bacteria; phylum Pseudomonadota; class Gammaproteobacteria; order Burkholderiales; family Burkholderiaceae; genus Polynucleobacter. Next base: position 1,390 of record JBJOJF010000220.1, on the reverse strand, counting down.
GGGATAAGCGCTTCGATGGCGCTCGCCGCCTAGATGGTAGCGACAACTTGGGTGATGCTGAGCGTCAAGAGTTGTTAAATGAAGTAAACAAGCTCAAGCGTAAATCACGCAGTCTTTAAGCCGAGTGCCGGCTTTACCCTTTTAGTTTTTCTTTAATTGCAGGTATCTGCACTTGCGCTGCCACTTCGCCGGCTAAGATCGCAGCATTCCGAGATTTGAAGTCGCTACTACTCATTTGTCTGAGGTGAGGGGTAATGACAATATCGGCCTCTTTCAACTCGTATTGATTAATGCTCCGCTGCATGATGGAGATGGTTTGCTGCAGGACTCCAAGAGTACCGCTAGCATCTTGATGAACGGGTTCGGAGGAGATATTGACTGCAATGACGATGGTTGCACCCATTTGTCTTGCATAGCTGACGGGAACGGGGGCCACCAAGCCGCCATCAACATACTCTTTGCCGCTAATCACAGCAGGTTGAAAGACACCTGGAACACTGCAAGAGGCGCGCACCGCTAGACCGGTATTACCAGACCTAAACAAAATTCCTTTGCCCGATTGCAATTCCGTCGCAACTATTCCAAGTGGAATGCGCATTTGTTCAATCGACTTATTTTGTACTTCACGATTAATCATGTTCTGTAGGGCGTCACCTTTAATCAGGCCACCAAATCTTCCGGCAAAAGGGAGGTCCCAGTCAGCAATGGTGGCTTCATCGAGGTTCAGGGCGAGGCGATTGAGATCGTTGCCGCTAGCTCCTGAGGCAAGTAGGGAGGCAATGACACTCCCTGCGCTGCTACCCACAACAATATCCGGTCTGATGCCTTGAGCCTCTAGGGCTTTAATGACGCCAACATGAGCAAAGCCACGTGCAGCGCCTGCGCCCAAGACTAAGCCGATGACCGGCTTGCGACTGGGCATGAGGGAGCATCCAGTGGCAGCCAGAGCACTAAAACCCAGGCCCAAGCCTAGAAAACGACGTCTTTTCTGGATCTCGACTGTTGGGAGAGGGGTTTGGGCTTTAATTTCATGCATGTGGCTATTGTATTGAGCCTCCCTTATAATGAGTACACGGTGAACGAAAAGGACTTCGTTTCAGCGCGGGCGGCTCTCCTAACCTAGATTTTTGGAGATCAATTGCCCGTAGTAGCTAAAGAACACCACCAACCCATTACTGAAATACATTTTTAAAGTCTCATCAGGTCACGGCCTGATAGCCCGAATTTTATGGACGATCACAATAAACGCGTCATCGAAACAGCCCTCTTGTGCGCGCAAGAACCCCTCACTGTCGCTGATCTCTCGCGCTTGTTTGTTGAGGATGTGACTACTGCTGAAATTGACGACGCACTTCTGGAGCTGCAAAAGGCTTGGGAAGAAAAGGGCATG
>JBJOJF010000219.1:0-5654 GCA_046046735.1 Pseudomonadota bacterium | reverse complement strand
TTCCTTAAGACGCGGTGTAACCACCATCAAGCATGATGGTTTGCCCCGTGATGTATGAGGATGCATCGCTAGCCAAAAAGATTGCTAAGCCATCAACATCCTTAATCTCCCCGTTGCGGCCAATGGCCGTTTTGCTTGCGTGCATTTTCACCAACTCTGGATCCCCAAAGACTGGTGCAGTAAGTGCGGTTGGGAAAAAACCGGGGCCGATTGCGTTGCAAGTAATTCCAAACTTTGACCACTCCTGGGCAATTGCACGTGTCAGTTGCACTATGCCACCCTTACCTGCGCCATAAGGAGCGCTATTTGCAAACGCCCTAAAACTTTGCAAAGAGGCGATATTAATAATCCGCCCCCACTCCCGGTCCTTCATTTGAGGTGCCAAAGCTTGTGTCAAAAAAAATGGAGCGCCCAAATGAACATTTAATTGCTCTTGCCAACTTTTTGGTGAGACTGCAGTGAAGGGTTCACGTAAATTCATACCAGCAGCATTAACCAAAATATCGACCTTGCCTAGCTTAGCTAACACCTTCTGAGATAACTCTGCAGGCTGCTCGAGCAAACTGAGATCAGCTGTAAAGCAAGAAGCTTGAACGCCCTGCTTATCAAGACGCTCAGCAGCCTCAAGCAATTGCCCCTCCCTACGAGCAGCAATCGCAACCTTAGCGCCAGCTCGGCCGAGCGCTAGAGCAATCCCCTCACCCAGGCCACTGCTTCCACCAGTGATCAGGGCGGTTTTTCCCTGCAGACCAAATAGCTGATCAATTTTCAGACTCATACTTCCACCGGAGTACCGCGATCAAATTTTTCATCTGGGAAATACTTCTCCAGTCGATCATCTGCAGTGCGTGCGTGCGCTTCCATACCTTCCAAGCGACTGATTCTGGCGGTGACCAAGGCCATCTCTTTGCTACCTTCTCGCGTCATTTTTTGCCATGTCAAGGTTTTCATAAACTTATGAACCGATAAGCCACCAGAGTATCGTGCCGCACCCTTAGTAGGTAGAACATGATTCGGCCCGCTCGTTTTGTCACCAAAGGCAACTGTAGTTTCCTCGCCCAAGAAGAGCGATCCATAACAAGTGAGATTACTAAGCCACCAATCTAAATCTTTTGCATGAACCTCAAGGTGCTCACTGGCATACTTGTCTGAGATTTGCGCAACCTCTTCGCGAGAGCTACAAACAATGACCTCACCATAATCACGCCAAGCACAACCTGCGGCATCTTTCGCAGTAGGAGGCAAAAGGTTAATCATTTCAGGGACCAACTTCATTACTTCATTCGCCAACTTTTCTGAGCTTGTAAACAACCAAGCTGGGGACTCATGGCCATGCTCTGCTTGTCCAACCAAATCGCTTGCGACAATCTTAGGATCAGCCGTCTCATCAGCAATAATTCCAATTTCAGATGGTCCTGCAAAGACGTCAATGCCAACCTTACCAAACAGAGAACGCTTCGCCTCTGCTACAAACTTATTTCCAGGGCCCACCACTACGTCAGCAGGCTTACCGGTAAATAAACCGTAGGCCATTGACGCAATCGCCTGCACACCACCCAAGGTCATAATGACGTCTGCTCCAGCGGCTTTAAAGGCATAAAGAACGTATGGATGAATACCTCCGCCCCTAAATGGACTGGAGCAAGCAATAATATTTTTTACTCCGGCCGCTTTAGCTGTGGCAACCGTCATATACGCAGAGGCAATATGAGCATATCGACCTGAAGGGGCATAACATCCAACGACATTGACTGGCAGCACTTTTTGACCAGCCGTAACACCAGGATGCAAGGTTGTTGAAAAGTCTTGGATACTATTTTTTTGAGCAATGGCAAAGTCATAAACTTGCTTGACTGCGAAATCGATATCTTTTTTTACAGCGCTAGGCACGTCAGCTAATGCTGCATTGATGGCTTCTTGAGACATAACTATCTCACCAGCCCATTTATCCAGTTTGAGGGAATATTCCTTAACAGCTGCCTCGCCATTTTTTTCAATATTAGCGAGCATCTCATTTACAACTTGCTGCGCTGTAGATGTCTCAGTTTCAGGCGTCTTTGCTGCTTTTTTTAAATAATTGATCGACATATATTTAACCTTAATTTTTGTAAGCGCTTACAGCTTCAATCTAAAAAATGAGGTTTCCCCCATTTTTTAGATCTACTTGATAAATCCTACTTGCTGTTATTGGCAAACTCACGGAGTTTTTTGTCCGCATTAACCATTTTCATGAATTCATCAGTAATGTACTCATTTGCAGGTGGAATAGTCTGAATAGCGCCAGTAGACTGCATGAATGCAGCAATAGCATTAAACCAACCATCTACCTGTGATGGGCCTTTTGAGTTATCCATAATCTTTAACTCGCCTGCAAGATCATAGGTTGGGCGTGTATCAAACTCTTTCTTCATTGATGCCTCAGAAATTGTTACACCACCTTGCTCATAAAACTTTTTCATCATTGCAATCGCTTGAGGCTGATTGGCATTCATCCACTTCCAAGTGCGCAAATAGATTGCTAAGAATTTAGCGACATTTTGTGGATTCTCTTTTGCATAATCGCCGCGAACGATCAAAGCTCCCGGAACAAATGCGCCGCCATCTTTTCCACTACAAATCACCTTAGCGCCAGCTTTTTCCTCTAAGGTGTAGATATTTGGCGCCCATAAACCACCTAGATCTGCGTTACCAGACGACATCGCAGAAATAATTTCACCCTGCCCCATATTCTTAATAGTGACATCAGCTTTAGACAGGCCATATTTCTTCAGGCAAGACTGCACAGCGTAATCACCAGTGGAATTTCCAGTGAGAACGATTGTTTGACCTTTTAATGATTGAGGGTTAGCAGCAAAAGCAGCTGCAGCCTTTGGGGTTGCCAGTAAAGCATTGCCCATTGACTCATCATTAGAGAGTCCAATCGTTTTAATGCCAAAACGCACATAGCCCAATACCGCCGGCACTGATCCAGTGCCACCCACATCCCACGACTTAGATGCAGAGGCAGCAATCTGTGGCACTCCCGCTGGGAAAGTGCTGAATTCAGGCTTAAGACCTAGCTCAGCCCACCAATTTTTCTCAGTTGCCACATAAAAAGGTAGCGCCCAATAAAGTGCTGGCTGATAGCTAACTTTAATTTCCGTTAATGCTGGCTTTGCTTGTGCCTGCACTTGACTAATACTGACTGCTGATAGAACCGTTGCACCCAAAATACCGGCTAATGTTTTTTTAAATTGCATTTTTATCTCCCTCGTACCTTACAAAAGTGAATCAATGATCAACGCCCAAGTTTTGCTCCCGTAACAACTTCCAAATCTGACTACGCAACTGCACAAACGAACTCAAATCCATTACATCCTCAATACGTGAATGACTGTCCCAACCTTCTTTTTCGCGTATCGGTTTAATTTCGATGACATCTCGAATGAGTCCCGGCCTTCTAGACATTACGACTACACGATCTGCGAGATATACCGCTTCTTCAACTGCATGCGTAATGAACAAAACTGTTTTGGGGTTCTTGCGCGCAAGCCTCACGAGCTCCTCTTGCATCACCACACGCGTTTGGGCATCTAAGGCACCAAATGGCTCATCCATCAAGAGTACTTCCGGCTCCAGGACATACGCACGTGCAATCGCAACGCGTTGCTGCATACCACCGGATAATTGATGCGGATAGGCCTGCTCATAGCCCTCTAGGCCCATCAAGGATATCAATCGACCAGTCTTATCGCGCTTCTCTTCCGCACTCATACTCATCGATTTCAAACCAAATTCAATATTCTCTTGAACCGTCTTCCAGGGAAATAGAGCGAATTGCTGAAACACAACAGCGCGATCTGGTCCAGGCCCCTTCACCTCTTTGCCACCAACCATCACACGTCCCTTGCTCGGCATTTCTAGGCCAGCGACCATGCGCATGCAGGTAGTTTTGCCGCAACCAGACGGGCCAACAATAGCTACGAACTCTTTATCCTTGACGGTCAAATCAATTCCGCCAACGGCTAAAAATTCTTTGCCACCCTGCTTAAAGCTTCTCTCTACGGAATCAAAAACAATATCTGCCATAAATCAAATTTCTTTATAGTGAACGGCGAACTTTTCAGCCTGCCTTAAAAGTACATCAATCAATAAACCAATGAGTCCAATTGCAATCATCCCGCTCATCACAATATCCGTCTGAATACTGGCCTGACCTTTAACCATCATGTAACCTACGCCGCTGGAGGCCACGATTAACTCAGCACCCACTAAAGACTGCCAACCGAGTCCAGCAGAAATTCTTAAACCCGCAATGATGGATGGAATGGCTGCTGGGAACAAGACTTCTGTCATTAAACGCAACCTACCTGCCCCCAACATCTTTGCAGCCTCAAGATATTTTTTATCCACATGTATGGCGCCGCGATAAGTATTAATTAAGACCGGTGGAAATGCGCCCATAAAAATAACTAGAACCGGTCCACCAATGCCAGTACCAAACCAAAGGGCTGCAAACGGAACCCAGGCGATTGGTGCGACAAATCGAATACTTTCAAAGAATGGAGTAAATAGCTGATTTGCGAAGCGTGATAAGGCCATTAACAAACCGAGTGGTACGCCAATGACTACCGCCAATACAAAGCCATAAAGAAAGCGCTGGAAGCTCGATGCAATATGAGCCAGTAAGGTGTAACCAGAAAAAGGCTCATTCATTAAATGGATGAATTTAAGCAGGACCTCATGTGGTGCTGGTAAAAATTGCTTTGGCACAACACCCAATAGAGCTGACAAGTACCAAATTCCAATAAAGCTAGCAATACCGAGTCCTGTCCACAACACAAACTCACCACGATTTAAGCGCTCTTGATGTGCCATCACGCTCTCCAAGGCATTGCAAGACGTTCAGCTTTCGCCAATATCTGCGTCATGAGCCATCCTGAAATTGCCACGCTAATCATGCCCACCAGAATCATAGCGGGATTAATATCCTGCGCAGCTTGATTGAGGATTGAACCCAAACCTAATGTAGCCCCCACTAACTCGGCAGCAACTAAGGTAGTCCATGAGGCTTGCAGTGAAAGTCTCAAGCCTGTAAAAATCAAGGGAAGCGCGCCTGGAATAAGCACTTCACGGTAATAAGCAAAGCGACTAATTCCCAACATAGCGGCTGCCTCACGCTGTGGCACTTCAATCGACTTGACGCCTGTAAAACTATTAATGACAGCCGGTACAAAAGCAGCCACATAAATAACCATTACTTTGGCTGAGTTGCCTAATCCTAGCCAAACAATGGCTAAAGGAATCCAAGCTAAAGGTGGGATCGGCCTGAGGGTTAGAAAGATCGGGTTTACAAATGCTTCAATTTTTTTATTGGCCCCCATCAGAATTCCCAACAGAATCCCTAATGAGGAAGACACCAAAAATCCTGTGGTGACTAACACCACACTTTGCAAGACATGTTGGTACAGCTTGCCATTTCCGTAACCCTGCAGTGCAATGATCTTGAAAGAGTTCCAAGTCTCTGTAGGCGTAGGAAATCTAGCGCTCGAGATTGCCCCCGTCCATTCGGTCAGGCCAAACCAAACGAGCAACAAAATACCAAAGAACAAAACGAGAGAGAAAAGTCTGCTAAAAATTTCTAATTCCTTATAGAATAACTAAAATGTAAGCGC
>JBJOJF010000218.1:0-10694 GCA_046046735.1 Pseudomonadota bacterium | reverse complement strand
GAAGAGGAAAACCAGTTCTTGGCGCAGCTGGGCGATTTCATTAGCAAACCCATCAAGCTACAAGCTGAGGGTAGCTTCCGCCAAGAACAGTACGACATCGTACTAAGCTAAATCCCAAACTCCTTAGGCATTCGAGAATTGAATGCGATGCAGATTGGCATATAAGCCATCATGCTGAATCAATTCCTCGTGAGAGCCGTTTTCAATGACTTGGCCATGCTCTAAAACCACAATACGGTTTGCATGCTCAATGGTTGAAAGCCGATGGGCGATGACTAATGTAGTGCGTCCAGCCATTAACCTCTCTAGCGCATCCTGAACCTGACGCTCTGATTCAGAATCCAAGGCAGAGGTTGCTTCATCCAAGATCAAAATCGGGGCATCTTTATAAATTGCTCGAGCAATTGCCATGCGCTGACGTTGCCCGCCAGATAAGCGATTGCCGTTATCTCCAATCTCGGTATCGATACCTTCCGGCAACTCTTTCACCAATGCAGAAAGATGGGCGGCCTCGAGAGCCTTAATCACACGCTCACGATCCACGCCCTCTGGCCCCACAGCTCCATAGGCGACATTGGCGGCAATAGTGTCATTAAATAGGATGACGTCTTGACTCACAAAAGCAATTTGCCTACGCAGGTCGGAAAGAACAATATCTTCAAGCGGAATGTCGTCAAGAAAAATGTGGCCGCTACTGGGCTTGAAAAAACGGGGCAATAAATTGACTAGAGTAGATTTACCACCACCAGATGGTCCAACAAACGCTACGACTTCACCAGGTTTGATATCAAGACTCACATCTTTTAGGGCATCTTTACGACCAACTTCTTGTTCATATGCAAATCCAACATTTTCAAAACGAATACCACCCTTCGCCTTTTCGATGGACTTCATATTGGCTTTACGAGACTGGTCTTCTTCAATTGGTTGATCCATCAAAGAGAAAATCATTTCCGCAGCAGTCAGTCCACGCTGCAAGGGTTGATTGATATCAGCTAAATGCTTAATTGGAGAAATAACCAACATCATGGCAGTAATAAAGGATGCAAAACCACCTACCGTAGTGCCTTCAGAGGCTGACTGCATCAAGGCGATGACTAGTACGACTGAAAGCGCCATTGAGGCAATTAACTGAGTGATAGGCTGATTGAGGCCACCAGCTACGGCTGACTTCATTGCGAATTGACGCAAGCGCTCTGCTTTCTCCATGAAGCGACGCATCTCATAATCTTCTGCGCCGTGCACTTTCACAATCTTGTAACCAGCCGCAGACTCTTCAACGATATAAGCCAATTCACTGGTTAATGCTTGTTGTTCACGATTAAGGGAACGCAAGCGCTTATTAATTTTGCTCATGATGTAAGCAATGATGGGGAAAATCACCATCACCACTAAAGTCAGTTGCCAGTTCAAATAAATGAGATAGCCAATTAAACCTACAACGGTAAGAGAGTCTCTAACTAAGCTAATTAACATTCCACCCATAATTGAGAGAACGTTATTAACTTCAAAAACCACGGCATTAATTAAATTTGATGCAGAGTTCTTTTGAAAGAAAACAGTATTGGCATGTAAGAGCGTTTGAAACATTTGCTCACGCAATTTCAACAAAACGGAGTTAATAACCCTAGTCAGTAGATAGTTTGAGAAAAACTGGGCCAAACTCCGAATTACCGCTAAACCAACCAAGAAAACGGGCACTTGCCAAAGCTTGCTATTGAGTTGACCCGTGAATCCCCGATCTAATAATGGCTTCATTAGGGCTGGAATAGAGGTCTCAGCAGCGGCAACGACTGCCATAGCCAATAAAGACCCAATAATTAGGCCAATATGGGGTTTGAGGTACTGAATTAAGCGATTTAAGGAGGTACGGTCTTGAGCATTCATATAATGAATTATGCCCACCTTATCCGTCATACTCATCACCCGCAATGAAGAGGCCAATTTAGCTGATTGTTTGGCCTCCCTGGAGGGTATCGCCCAACAAGTGGTGGTGGTGGATACCAATAGCTCTGATAACACCCTAGAGATCGCCAAAAGCTATGGCGCAACCATCTCTCAACCCCCTGATTGGCCTGGATTTGGGCCCCAAAAGAATCGTGCGCTTGATCTAGCAACTGGTGAGTGGGTTCTGTCCTTGGATGCTGATGAGCGTCTGACGCCTGCGCTCAGGAGCGAAATTTTGACTGCCATTCACCACCCTGCTCATGTAAATTGCTTTGCCATTCCGCGCCTATCTTGGTATTGCGGTCGCTTTATCCGCCACTCTGGCTGGAATCCTGACTTTGTAGATAGGCTCTTTAAGCGTGGGACAGCGCGTTTCTCGGACGACCTAGTTCACGAACGACTCATCCCAGACGGGCAAGTTGCCAAGCTAGAGAATCCGATGCTCCACTTCAGCTTTATGAACTACTCACAGGTACTTCAAAAAATTGATCGCTACTCGAGCGCCTCAGCAGAGCAAGCTTTTGCCAAAGGAAAAACCAGCAGTCCACTAAAAGCAGTGCTGCATGGTGCTTGGTCTTTCTTGAGAACCTACTTCATTCGCGCTGGCTTTTTGGATGGAGCTCAAGGCTTTGCCTTAGCCATTTCAAATGCGCAGGGCACCTATTACCGCTACATCAAACTATGGCATCTTCATCAAGATGCAAAAGACCCACACCAGCCAAGCTCAAAATGATTTCAATTCTGCTGGCTACCTATAACTGGCCACAAGCACTTAAGCTTTCCCTAGAGTCGCTAGCGACGCAAACAGATCGCGACTTCGAGGTGATCATTGCAGATGATGGCTCAAGTGATGAAACAAAGCGCCTAATTGAAAGCATCAAAGTAAATTTCCCAGTAGCGCTTACCCATCTCTGGCAGGAAGACCAGGGTTTTCGTAAAACGCGGATTCTCAATCAAGCAATCAATGCTGCCCGCGGGGACTACCTGGTATTTTTAGATGGTGACTGTATTGCCCAACCGGATTTTGTTGCCCAGCATCGCGTCCTATCGGAAGTGGGCCACTTAGTCACTGGCAGCCGCGTTCTCATGAGTGAAAGTCTCACCAAGGAATTGCTCACTTGGCCCAAATGGGACTTCCAATACTTCTCTGAAAATCTCATGAATTTTCGTGCATCTGGGGGCATCAACAAATATTGGCCATTAAAAATAAAGTTGGGTGATGGCTTTTGGCGTAACTACAAAAAGTTTGTTTGGCGCCGAATTAAGGGCTGCAATATGGCCTGCTGGAAGGCTGATGCTCAAGCGATACAAGGGTTTGATGAAAGCATGACAGGCTGGGGTCATGAAGATGCCGATTTTGTTTTTAGACTACAAAATACTGGCCTCATTCGCAAGTCTGGCTCATGGTCAACCGAAGTCCTGCATCTGCACCACCATATTAATGATCAATCCCATGCGGCCGAGAATGCGCGTCACGTTCGCGAAAAAATTCTGGCTAAGGCAGCAAAACAGGATTGAATGAGATGACTGCCATGCCAATTCCCTCTAAGCTAAAACCGAAAAAAGTTTTATTTATTGCCACGCGACAAATTGGCGACGTACTGGTGACAACACCATTAATTTCTAAAGCAAGAGAGCTTTGGCCCGAGGCAGAGTTTCACTTTTTGGGATATCGCGGCAAGCTAGATATGCTCAAAGGAAACCCAAACATCAGTAAAGTGATCGAAACCTCAGATCGCCCCGGCTTTACTGAATACCTTTCGCTTCTAGGACGACTTTTTCAGCGCTACGATTTAGCAGTAGTCACTCAGCCTAGTGACAGAGCCTATCTTTATGGTCTAGTCGCCGCACAAAGAAGGGTTGGGGTTTTGGGCGGCCACCCCCAAGGACTTACAGAGCAAGATAAAGCTAAGCGCAGTAAAAGCGATAAACAAAATGCCTGGAAGAAAGCAATCTGCTCACATACAGTGGATGTAGATTACTTTGCGCAACATGTGATTACCGAAAAGCTTCGCTTACTTGAGGCGTTCTATCAAAATCCCCATGAATTATTCGATAAGGCAATTACCGTCACACCGCCGGAAGGTGAACCACTCAGCAGATCAATCAGCCAGCAACTTCGCTCTCCTTATGTAGTTGTTCATCCAGGGCCATTGACCGCATATAAGCGCTGGCCCCTCGCATATTGGCAGACGCTGGTGACATGGATGGTGCAGCAAGGTTGGCAAGTTGTTTTAAGTGCCTCTCCAGCAAAGCAGGATTTACAACTTAACGACGACATTCTTTCTTTGCTAGATGAAACTACTCGTCAACAAGTGATTAATACTGCTGGCGAACTTTCTATTCCTCAGGCTGGCACATTAATTCGTGGTGCGCTCGCTTATGTTGGGGTGGATACCTCCATTACGCATTTAGCTGCGGCTTGCAATACTCCAACGATTGCCCTTTTTGGACCCACTCCGCCAAGTAACTTTGGCCCATGGCCTAATGGATTTATTGGCGAGCAACCCTACCAATTGCAAGCACGCTCTCAAACTGTCGGCAATATCACCATCCTTCAAGGTCCAGAGGAATGCGTTCCTTGCCGTAAGGCTGGCTGCGAAGACCGCGCTAACAGCAATAGCGAATGCTTGGATCATCTTGAGCCAGCCCAAGTGATTAAAGCGCTTGAGGGCGCCCTCCAAAAATAAGCGTTTTTAGTGGTACTGAACTTGTACGGTGTTTGATTGCTTAGCAGCCAAAATTTGACTCAAGCTATGTAAGCAAGCGTCATCAGGATAAATACGCAGCTCCTCAGGGAATTGCATTAAGCAAGCGCCGCCACTGGTAGTCACTGCAGCAGTCAGCATCAAGCCCTTGATGCCCTCATTTGCGCCAGCCATAGCTGCTACCGCAGGCCCCAACTTGGGATCTCTCACGCGATTACTCATTAAATAAGGGCCAATTTGGCTACGCAAAGATTTGAGATCAATTCCAGAATCAATATTCAAATGAACGTTACGAGCAAAACGCATACGCGCGCCCGTAATATCCATTACTGCCTCAGAAACAATTCTCATACCGCCAGAGAACTTATCGGGCGTCACATTGACCTTAGCAACTAGCAATTCATCTTCTTTAAGCCAAGAGCGATTAGGTTCATACACTTCGCTATAGAGGGTCACCTCAATCGCAGCTGTACCATCATCAATCGTAGCAATCATCATCCGACCGCGTTGACCAGTTAACATCCGAGCCGAAGTAATAATGCCGGCAATGAGCTGATCTTTGCCTTCAGTTACCTTTGCCAGCGGTTGGCGAATGAAGTGAGAAGCCTCTTCCCGATAAGCATCGAACATATGTCCGGTTAGGCATAAACCTAAAGCAGTCTTTTCTTCTTGGAGGCGTTTCTTTTCAGACCATACAGGCTCTCTCACCAACTCAGGCAAATGGCGATCTGCCTCTCCAGCTACTTCAAATAAGCTCACTTGATTAATAGAAGCTTCAGCCTGCTCGGCAGCTTCAATGGCACGTGCCAAAGAAGCTAATAAGGTAGAGCGAATATCGTATAAGTTACCACCCGCTGCAACCGAGTCTTTATACAAGCTATCAAAAGCACCAGCACGCATCAAGGCTTCGATGGCTCGACGATTTACCTGCCGACGATCAACGCGAGCACAGAAATCAAATAAATCTTTAAATGGGCCGCCTGTCTCGCGCGCTTTAACAATCGCCTCAATCGCAGCCTCACCAGTACCTCTAACTGCCCCTAGACCATAACGAATATGACTAATTGGAGTATCAGGCGCCGCATCCGGCGCGCGTAATGGTGTGAATACATACACACCGGTATTAATATCTGGCGAAAACACCCGAATCTGATTGGTTAAACAATCATCGTAGAGAATCTTCACCTTATCGGTGTCATCCATAGCGAGCGATAAGTTGGCCGCCATAAATTCTGCAGGGTAATAGGCTTTTAACCAGGCCGTTTGATAAGCCAAGAGTGCATATGCGGCAGCATGAGATTTATTAAATCCATAGCCCGCAAAACGCTCCATTAAGTCATAAATCTCGTTGGCCTTACCTTCGCTGATACCGCCAGCTTTAGCACCATCACTAAAAATCTTGCGATGCTGTGCCATTTCTTCTGGCTTCTTCTTACCCATCGCACGGCGCAACATATCGGCGCCACCTAATGAGTAGCCACCGATCATCTGCGCCATCTGCATCACCTGCTCTTGGTACACCATGATGCCGTAGGTTTCCTGCAAAACAGGCTCGATACGAGGATCTGGATACTCCACCTTTTGGCGACCATGCTTACGCTCAATAAAGTCTGGAATCAAATCCATTGGACCTGGGCGATATAAGGCAACAAGCGCAATAATGTCCTCGAAGCGGTCAGGCTTAGCTTCACGAAGCATGCCTTGCATGCCACGACTTTCTAGCTGGAAGATAGCAACGGTATTTGCATTCTTAAGAACCTCAAAGGCCTTTTGATCATCTAATGGAATCTCGCCGATATTCCAATCCTTGCGATCTGAATGCAGTGTCTTAATCCACTTCTCAGCAGCCGCCAAAATAGTCAGCGTAGTTAAACCCAAGAAGTCAAACTTCACCAAGCCAATAGCTTCAACGTCATCCTTATCGAACTGACTAATAACGGAGCTACTATCTTGATCCTTGGTCTCCTGGGTATACAGAGGGCAAAAATCCGTTAAGCGTCCTGGAGCAATCAATACGCCACCAGCATGCATACCGACGTTACGAGTCATGCCCTCTAATTGCTGAGCCAAAGATAAAAGCTGACGCACTTCATCTTCATTCTTTTCTCGTTCGCCTAATTGTTTTTCTTCCTTCTTCGCCATTTCAATAGTCATATATTGACCTGGCTTATTTGGAATCAATTTAGCAATGCCATCGACAAAGTTATAACCTTGCTCGAGTACTCGACCCACATCTCGAATCGCTGCACGCGCAGCCATTGTTCCAAAGGTAGCAATCTGACTTACTGCATCCTTACCGTATTTATCTTTAACGTATTGAATAACGCGATCGCGCCCATGCTGACAAAAGTCAATATCGAAGTCGGGCATCGATACCCGCTCAGGATTTAAGAAACGCTCAAAGAGTAAGTTGTAGCGCAAGGGATCAAGATCGGTAATCCCAAGTGAATAAGCAACCAAGGATCCCGCACCAGATCCACGACCTGGACCAACCGGTACGCCATTATTTTTTGCCCAGTTAATGAAGTCCGCAACGATCAAGAAATAACCTGGGAAACCCATTTGCGCAATAGTCTTTACCTCAAACACCAGTCGCTCGTGATAGCGAGCCTCTTCCTTGGCGCGCTCTTCCGGATCAGGAAAGTTGCGCTCCATATGGCGCTTAAGTCCTATTTCTGATTGCCCCAATAGGTATTCATCCAGAGTGATACCTGGCGGCGTCGGAAAATCGGGCAAGCGTGGCTGACCCAAGGTCAAAGACAGGTTGCAACGTTTAGCAATCTCTACCGAGTTAGCAAGCGCAACTGGTAAATCGGCAAAACGTTTTTGCATCTCTTCTTGAGATAAGAAATACTGCTCTTCATTAAATTTCTTTTGGCGACGTGGATTGCCTAATAACTCACCCTCAGCAATACACACGCGCGCCTCATGCGCAGTGAAGTCACTTCTTTGCATGAACTGCACAGGATGCGTAGCAACAATCGGTAAATCGAGCTCGCTAGCAAGGTGGCAAGCAAGCTGAAGATGCTTTTCATCCTGAGGGTGGCCGCCACGTTGCACTTCAATAAAGAACGCATTTGGAAATAAAGCCTCCCAACGACTAGCAGCCTCTTTGGCTTGCTCATCTTGACCAGCCAAGAGTGCAACACCAACATCACCCCAACGACCGCTAGATAGAGCAATCAAGCCATACGCTAATGTTCTTTTTGCTTTTTTATCTTCCGCCTTCGATGCAGGCTCACTAAACCAGCGAGGATCAACCTCAGCTCGTCCACGCGACTGATTATCTAAAGACGCTTTGCTTAATAACTGGCAAAGATTCAGGTAACCCGAATGATTTTGAACGAGTAATAAGAGGCGATAGGGTTGATCAGGATCCTGCGGATTACTAATCCAGACATCCGCGCCTGCAATGGGCTTCACCCCACTAGAACGAGCTGCCGTATAAAAACGTACCAACCCAAATAGATTACTGAGATCCGTGAGGGCCAAAGCCCCCATGCCATCTTTTTCAGCAGCAGCAACTGCATCATCAATGCGAACAACGCCATCCGTTATTGAAAACTCGGAATGGACGCGAAGATGAACAAAATTAGGTGAAGCCATGAGATCATTTTAGCTGTGCCGAACCTGAAAAACTCCCCATCCCCAGCCGACGGCTATCGCGGGCGATTTGCCCCCTCGCCCACGGGCCCCTTGCATGCTGGATCCCTAGTTGCAGCCCTGGGAAGCTGGCTAGATGCCCGCAAAAATCAGGGTAAATGGCTACTCCGAATTGAGGATATTGATACCCCTCGCTGTATTCCGGGGGCCGACCAAACAATCATGGGGCAGCTACTTGCCTGCGGTCTTCAATGGGATGAAGAGCTTACATGGCAATCCAAGCGTCAAGAGCATTACCAAAGGGCTCTGGAGCGCTTAAATGACCAATGCTTGCTCTACCCCTGCACCTGCTCTCGCCAGACCATTCTGAATACATTAGAGTCGCACGGCATCATCCCCGACAGAAACCAAGAAATAGTCTATCCGGGCACTTGTAGACCTCAAACGATAGGATCATTGGATTTACTTTCTGAGAAGGGAGCCTCCACGAAGAGCAATAGCGCTTTGAGGCTAGCCCTAGCACCAGAAATAGTGATTGAGTTTGAAGATCTCGCACTAGGTAGACAAACGCAAAATCTAACTCAAGAAGTGGGAGATTTCGTTTTGCGTCGACGAGATGGCTTATTTACTTATCAACTCGCTGTGGTTGTGGATGACGAGGAGCAAGGCATTACCCACATTGTGCGCGGCCAAGATTTGCTCAGCAATACGGCACGCCAGATTTATCTACAAAACTTATTAGGCTACAGCCACCCGCAATATCTGCATTTACCGATTGTGCTGGATGAGCATGGTGAAAAGCTTAGCAAGCAAACATTAGCAACGGCGATTCATACCAGCACTAAAGAACAAGCTCTAAATGAATTGCGCAAAGCAGCTGCGCACTTAGGCTTACGAGACCTACCAGATGGGAAAGATATATCCATTCCCGAATGGCTGTTAGCAGCCACCCAAGCATGGAATAGATCACTTACTTTTTCTTAAAGCCGCCAAGCAAGGCGCCAACCGCTGGCCTTGCTGGAGTAATACCCACTTTTTTCTCTTCTGGTTTTGCGTCAGTCTGGACAGCAGTCTTTGGTACGCTACCTGCCTCGTAAGGCTTATAGAAGAAAGGGTCTGAGGTTTGGCCTGGCTCAGTTTTAACTGAAGGCAATGGCGCTACCTCCAGTTTGCGCTTCATCAATTTTTCAATTTCATCAAGCAAACGCTTTTCACTATCGTCTACCAATGCGATGGCGTCACCTTTGCTACCAGCGCGCCCAGTTCTACCAATGCGATGAATAAAGTCTTCCGCATTAAAAGGTAGTTCGTGATTGATTACGCATGGCATTGAAGGAATATCTAGGCCACGTGCGGCAACGTCGGTTGCCACCAGCGCTTCAATCGCACCAGATTTAAAAGCATCCAAAGTCAAAGTGCGTTCACCTTGACTTTTATCGCCATGAATAGCGCCTGCTTTAATACCGTCACGCTCCAAGGCACGAGCCAGTCTTGCGCAACCTAAACGACTATTCGTAAAGATGATGCACTGGCGTGATAAACCTTGGCGAGTACGAGCCTCTAATACCTTCACAATGGCACGTTGCTTATCCGCACTGGAAACCATGTGCACCACTTGCTTCACCGTGTCTGCTGCAGCATTCTGGCGTGCAACCTCCACTGTTACCGGAGTGCGTAAGTAGCTTTGCGCTAACTTTTTAATCTCAGGAGAGAACGTTGCTGAAAATAACAACGTTTGACGCTGCGCAGGAATGAGATCAATGATCCGCTGTAAATCAGGCAGGAAGCCCATATCGAGCATACGATCGGCTTCATCCAAAACCAAGATTTCCACTTGCGAGAGATTGGCTACTTTTGAGCCAATGTGATCCAAGAGACGCCCTGGAGTAGCAATCAAAATCTCTACACCGTTACGGAGGATAGCCACTTGCTCTTTCATATCCACGCCGCCATAAACCACCGCAGCACGTAAATCAGTATGTTTTGAATAGCTCGCTGCGTTCTCAGCAACCTGAACTGCCAACTCACGAGTTGGAGTCAGGACTAGCGCACGAATCGGATGACGTGCAGGTGATGCGCTGCTGCTCGCATGTCGCAAAATTTTCTGAATGATCGGCAATACAAACGCGGCAGTTTTACCAGTACCCGTTTGCGCTGCACCCATCAAATCACTTCCCGCCAAAACGTGCGGAATGGATTGCGCTTGAATCGGAGTTGGAGTGTTATAGCCCTGCTCAGATACCGCTTTTTGAATCTTTGGATCTAAGCCAAAGTCAGCAAAGGTAATTGTTGCTGGGGTGGCGCTACTCTCAGTGGCGCCGGTAGGGGAATTTATTTCAGGAACAGTATTTGTCAAGGTAACTTACAGAATGGCTGCAATGCCGGCCTTCGCGGTTTCGGCATCCTCAGTCGATTTAACGCCGGAAACGCCGACTG